>NZ_VILC01000100.1:0-8942 GCF_009712065.1 Aphanizomenon sp. UHCC 0183
ATAACGACGATTTTCAATGCTAACCTACTTAAGCGATCGCTTTCAAGATCAACAAAGTATATCTCAATTGCCGCCACCCTGGAGTTTCAGATCCCCGACTTCTGAGAGAAGTCGGGGATCTTATTTTCTTATGACCTAGCTAACCTCGTATTTACCATCATTTGCACCACATCTGCCATCTTATATTTAGCTTCCCATCCTAATTGGATTTTGGCTTTACGGGGATTACCTTTACCGACCGCCAAATCTGTAGGTCTGAATAGGCTACTATCAACCACCACATGATCACGCCACTCTAAATTTACAGATGTAAATGCTGCTGCGACAAAATCTTCTAAGGAAGTGCTTTCTCCCGTTGCAATTACATAATCATCAGGTTGATCTTGCTGCAACATTAAATACATGGCTTCCACATATTCCTGCGCCCAACCCCAGTCCCGCTGAATTGACATATTACCTAAATATAATTTTTCTTGACTACCTTGGGCAATCCGACAGGCAGTAGCAATAATTTTTTGAGTGACAAATCTTTCTGGACGCAGGGGAGATTCATGATTAAATAATATTCCTGAACAGGCAAATAAACCGTAAGCTTCTCGGTAGTTAGCTACTTCCCAAAAAGCAGCAGATTTAGCTACAGCATAAGGACTTCTGGGGCGAAATGCAGTATTTTCTTCTGCTGCTACATTGCCAGTGTCACCAAAGCATTCACTCGAACCTGCATTGTAAACTTTAATGGTTGCGCCTAAAAAGCGAATAGCTTCTAATAAGTTTAGTGTCCCTGTAGCGATACTTTCTAAAGTTTCTACTGGTTGTCCAAAAGATAAACCTACGGAAGTTTGTCCTGCTAAATTATAGACTTCATCTGGCTGGATTTTTGTGAGTACCTGTAAGACGCTGCGGAAGTCAGTTAAGGACATTGACTCCAGCTTTACTTGATCTTTAATACCCAAGTGAACTAAGTTCTGGAAAGGTGATATTTGGGCATCTCTGGATGTTCCACAAACTGTATAGCCTCGATTGAGCAGCAATTGTGCTAAATAAGATCCGTCTTGTCCAGATACTCCACAAATGAGAGCTTTTTTCATGTCAGTTCATTACCCAAAAGTCTTTAACACTGTTACCACCAAGCATTCGGGATTGCCTATAGGTAAATTCTCCCACAGAAGGATTGCGATGGGGATGAATGACACCTGTTGCTTGTTGCCAAAGTTCGGCTGGGGCAAGAGATATCTCATATTTTGATTCATGCCTACGCACATGATACCATTTTGTTTCTTGGCACTCTTCGCACCAAAAAGCCTCTAACCACTCACCCTGTAAAGAAACTGTAGTTTTAGCTGCTACTAACATCATTGCTTCTCGTCGGGCTATACCGCGTTCTTGTAGTTGTCCGGCTTGTTCGGCAAATAGTCCGTGTTTTTGGCTAACACTATCTATGTAACAACTATGTATGGGACAATAAATGGCTCTCCGTTGGGAACGTTTCCGATTTCGCTCACACCTTTTCTGCACTTAGGCCTCCGGATCACTAACTAAACAATAGATCGTAAGAAGGTTGTAAGGGAGGGACTTAGATCAAAAAGACCATCAAAGCCCAACTCCTGATTCAACGTTGTCTGAGGTATTAAATTTTGTTAACTGAGTTGTCTGAAATTTACAAAAAAAGGGAACTCTTAACTGGGAACAGATAAGAAACAAAAATTACAAAAAAAGGGAACTCTTAACAGGGAACAGATAAGAAACACTCATTTGCACCAGTTTAAAGCTCAGTCAAAAAAAAGATGTTTTTTAAGATGCGTAGCCCGAAAAAAACAGTGTCATTATTTCAATCTCATGTTTAAAAACATGAGTTTTTTCTGTTCCCTGTTGCTTCTTCCTCTGAATGAATTTGTTCACACACTGATGCTGATTAGGCTGGAGTGACGTTTCAAGTTATAGATTTTTCTAGGACATTGATGTATTGTTTAGCGATGATTTCTGGCGTAAAGTTTGACTGCAAATATTCGCGGGAGGCATTACCCATTTTTTCTGCAAGTTGGCGATCGCTCTTTAAGTTGAGAATAAATTTAGATAAACTATCACTATCTCCATTGTCAATACTGATACCAAACTGACCATCTGTTATTAGCTGTCGCAGGTAGGAATCTTTTGGGCAAATAGCTGCTATGGGTCTTCCCGCAGCTAAGGCTGGATAGAGTTTGCTAGGTGCAACTAAATTTTCGAGACCTAATCCTACACTAACTAATGATAAATCACAAGCTGTCAGGGAATACGGTAGCACACTTTTTTCTTGATAGGGGAGAAAAAGAAAGTTTTTTAATCCTAACCGCTTGACATCTTGAATAAAACTTTCCCGTTTAGGTCCACCACCAATACAAACGAACTGAATTTCTTCATCTTGCAATTGTTTAGCAGTTGCCAAAATGGTGTCTGTATCATGACACCTACCCATATTACCAGAATAAAGAATTGTAAATATGCTATCCAAGTTATGTTGTTTAGCAAACCAATTTTTTTCTTTGGCAATCGGGACAATTAACTCAGGATCTCCCCAACTGTGAATTACAGAGACCTTATCAGCCACTTCTGGACAGATTGCTAGGACTCTCTCCTTCATAGCAGGACTCAGGACAATAATTCCTGTTGATTTTTGCCAAATCTGGCGATTGATTGCCCACCAAAACTTGGCTAACCAGTGCTTATGAGAAACTACTCCTAAAGCGATCGCAATATCTGGATACAAATCATATATTAAACATACATAGGGGAATTTTAACAATAAATGAGTTAAATATCCGGCTATTGATAAAAAAGGAGGTGCTGAAGTTAATAAAAATACGTCATTTTTACGGGCATTTCTGATAATATGCAAAAAAACCCGCAATGTAAATAAAACACCATTAACAGCTTTTCCGCGAATCCTATTAGACCATATCTGAGTAGATCTGGATCTTTGAACGCGAACATTGCCTAATTGTTCTAAGGCTGGGGCTTGAGCGGTAGTAAAAGCATATCCTGGTTGTCCAGTGAATACTCTAATCTTAATTCCTTGTTTCTCCAACTGTTTGACTAGCTCTTCAATCAACTGTCCTGTCGCCGCATAGTCTGGAGGAAAAAACTCAGTGATCACAGACAAAGTAGTTAGTTTATAACACAAAATATCACTAATTTTAGAAGGCTGTTCAGCCTCTATGGAATGCAAACTAGGTATGATATAACCCTTCTGATTGGACATTATGTAAATTTTTGTTAAATATTAATCTTGACTTATTATGAGTATAAAATTTGAATTTTTCCGCCTTTTATTTAGTTTTATTGCTTATATAAAACTGTTAAGGAAATTTACAGACAACCAAGCTAGATAAAAGTGACTCACGTAGTCAAAATTTTTGCCTTAAATGATATTTTACTTTTAGCATCTTCCGCACTTATCGTCAAGTATGGCAGAATTATATCATTAGATTTATCCTATAGGACTCCTATTTGATTTTTGATAGCTTGGGTGGCGTAGCCATACAGAACTCAATACATACTGAAATCCTTCTTCCCTGTTCCCTAACTCAACGGAAAATATGGCTAACGCCACGCTATGCCTGATGCCTCCGGCACGCTACCGCGAACGGCACACTACGTGAACGCTATCAGGAATCAAACCGGATTCCTATAAGTAGGTGAACACAATAAAACCAATCTGTGTAAAGAAACGTAAAATCGCCCAAAACCTCTTTACTCTTTACTCTTTACTCTTTACTCTTTACTCTTTACTCTTTACTCTTTACTCTTTACTCTTTACTCTTTACTCTTTACTCTTGCCTCTTGCCCTGCCATAACGACAATTTTCAACACCAACCTACTTAAACAAGTTCAAAAATTTTCTAGTACAGCATGGCGCAAATAAAGCAACCATTCTTAATAGCCATTATGGGTTGGGGTAAATAAATTTCATGCTGTTATTGATGAATCGTTTCTGGGCGCAGACCCTGCGCCCCTACTTTCTGAATTTTTCATGGTCAGAATCTACTAACTCAGATTATGAAGGTGGTGAATATGCTGCTGCCATATATTTCAATTATTTTCTTTTTTTCAAATCTTTAAAATTTACTATCTTTGTACCGCGTTTGATCTCAAATCGCTGTATTTCCTCGCGCGTAATCAAGCAAACCGAGAATATATGATACCATCTTCAATTGTGAAAGCTGCTAATCTGGATAGATTTAGGGTTTGTGTACCGAAAGAGCGAACCGCTTGCAGCAGCGCTTCGTCATCGCACAATTATAATCTAATAATATGCTCTTAGTTTTGTCCTAGATGCTATTTATCAGACATATTATTCATAATGGCTATATGATAAGTTTAAATTATAGAAAATCAATAATACTTTTGATATTTATAATTTTTAGCAATTTGCCTTTATATTTCCTTAATAATTAATTGAGAATCTTTTCTATTTATCAACGAGGTTGCTATACTTTCAGCGATTTGCTATAATTCCAGAGAATTTCATAATTGGGCCATTGTTGTCAATTTTAGATCTTTCAGAAGATGTTAGTCTCAAACTCTTTATTGACAGTAGGTTCAGAAATTAATTTCCCAGGCTAATACAAAACTTTACAAAATTAATAACTATTCCCTCAACAATTTTAGCCATGAATTTGCTCAGAAATGATCTAATTTGAGCGATCGCCAAAATTCCCTATTGACAAATTGACAAAAAAGTGATAATCAACCTGTCAATGTTATTAATTTTAGTGATATTTAGGACTTATGCACGAGTCACGGAATAACGAACCACAGAGAACACAGAGAACACGGAGAAATGAGGGTTTGAGGAATATTTTGCGTAAGTCTTGATATTAAATCAACATGAATTACCTTGACTTCGATATATCGTAGGGGTAACATTGGTGTCAACTTAACGTAAAACCTCTATCCCGCAAAGAACTCAAGTCATCTCATTCCCAGTCTCTCACTGGGAATGAACTCTAGAAGGCTCTGCCTTCAATAATATTAGAGGCAGAGCCTCATCAACTGCATTCCTAGTAGTCTGTCAACCCGAAAATGACGGGTGAAGGCAAGCAGGGGGAGAAGAGAGGCAGGGGGGGCAGGGGAGGGAAGAACAGAAGTTTTTTCCGATCATTACCCGTCAAAATAAATTTGACAGACCACTAGTCAGAGACTAGGAACGAGATGTGGTAGGGATTTGAGCTTAAGTTGACACCAATGAGCTTTTGCTAAACTCTTACATATCTCATCAATTACAGGATGGTTTAATGCTGATGTAGAGATTTTTCAGGAAATGTCTCTACAACGTGGTTTGCCTAAAGGATACCAGATGTTAAAATTTATTCCACAGTCACCGACTTCGCCAAATTTCTCGGCTGATCCACATCCAAACCTCGTCGGGCAGCAATATGATAAGCTAACAATTGCAATGGTATTACTGTGAGAATTGGCGAAAGAATTTCCTCAACCTCTGAAACCGGAATTAAATCATTAAAGATTTCCGCCGCTTCTCCATCTTTTACAGAAGTTACACCAATTAAACGGGAATCCCTGGCTTTAGCTTCTTGAGCATTAGAAATTACCTTTTCATATACATTACCAGGAACAGCGATCGCCACCACTGGAACTTTTGCATCTAACAACGCAATTGGTCCATGTTTCATTTCTCCCGCTGGATAACCTTCGGCGTGAATATAGCTAATTTCCTTTAATTTTAAAGCCCCTTCTAACGCAATCGGAAAATTAATTCCTCTCCCAATAAAGATAAAATCTTTTGTTTCTGAAAAATCATGTACCAAATGTTCAATATAACGTTCTTGAGTTTCCAAAATCGCTTCAATTTCCCCTGGTAACTGCCGTAAACCCGTGAGAATTTCCTCAAATCTCGAATCACTAATCTCCTGACGACGATAAGCCAAATCTAGCGCCAAAGCATAAAACGCCATCAATTGCGCTATGAAAGTTTTCGTCGCCGCTACACCAATTTCAATTCCCCCATGAGTATTGATAATATTCGCCACCATATTCCCTAAACTACTTTCTGGGCGATTAGTAATCCCCAAAAGTCGCGCTTGATACTTAGATTCTTTCCCCTGTCGGCGTTCTTTTTCCATCGCCAAAGCCGCCAACGTATCAGCAGTTTCCCCAGATTGTGTCACCCCAATAGTCAGAGTATTAGCAGTTAAAGGTGAAGGCGCGTATCGAAATTCTGAAGCGTATTGTACCTGAGTTGGAATTCCTGCCAACTGTTCTAATAAATATTTACCCACCAATGCCGCGTGCCAACTTGTACCACAGGCAACAATTTGAATTTGTTCTAAATCTGTGTAGAATTCCGCTGGTAAATCCAATTTCACCGGTGATTCCGCAGTAATTTCTCCATTCTCCACTGTTGAGAAATAAGCCTCTAAACAATCCCGCACCACCCCCGGTTGCTCATAGATTTCCTTGAGCATAAAATGTTTGAATCCCTGTTTTTCCACCATAATGGGATTCCAGTTCAGAGTCCGGGGATGCTTTTTCAAGCGATTTCCCGCAAAGTTATAGACTTCCACTCCTAAAGGAGTCAACCGGGCAATTTCGCCGTTCTCCAGGGACAATACAGCGCGGGTATAAGGAACAATCGCCGGCGTATCGGAAGCACAGAAAAACTCACCCTGTCCAAACCCAATCACTAAAGGCGCTTGTTGACGAACTACAATCAACTCATCAGGGTAATCAGCAGAAATAGCCGCAACAGCATAAGCCCCCTCTAATTTACTTACAGCTTCTCGCACCGCGTCTAAAAACATCGAAGGGGAATTAGGATTTTCAGGAGTATGCTTTAAACACTCAGCAATCAAATGAGGAATTACCTCTGTATCTGTTTCTGAGCGAAATTCATGTCCTAGTGCCTTCAGGTGTTCCCGCAACTCTCGATAATTCTCAATAATCCCATTTTGTACCACAGCTATCCGCAACGCCGTATCTAAATGAGGATGGGCATTGTACTCTTCCGGTTTACCATGAGTTGCCCAGCGCGTATGACCAATCCCTATTTGGGCAGGATTTTCGATTTGTTCCAGTTTAGAACGCAAATTGAGTAATTTACCCTTAGCCCGCACACAATGTACGTCACCTTCCAAAATAGTGGCAATTCCTGCCGAATCGTAACCTCTATATTCTAATTTCTCTAATCCAGCCAGTAAAATATCTGTCGCTGCCTGAGTGCCTATATATCCAACTATTCCACACATTGCTTAAACCACTCCGGTTTCAGGATAATTAAATTTTAAGTATAGTTCCTGGAATGAATAAGCCACTTTAGCAAATTGGTCATTGGTCATTGGTCATTGGTAAGGAACGCAAATTTAATAACCTGCAATTCTGATGTAACCTGGAATGGTGCGTTACGCTGTCGCTAACACACCCTACTTTTGCACCTTATTTAATTCACATTCCTAAATTATTTCTTTCTTCTGACAACGAACAACTGACAACTGACAACTGACAACTGACAACAAAAATGCTGAGGAATGAGGAAAGAATCTAAATGTTTCTCCCGTTCTCACTCCTCAGCGCTAAAAGACCAAGAATTTAGAAATGAAATTCTTAGTAAGCCAAGCCCATGCTGCGAGTTGTTTCAGCGCCTAAATAAACGCGAATACTCAAAAAGTCGGTGGGGCAAGCAGTTTCACAACGCTTACAACCTACACAGTCTTCAGTGCGGGGAGAAGCAGCCACTTGAGCAGCCTTACAGCCATCCCAAGGAACCATTTCTAGTACGTCAGTAGGGCAAGCGCGGACGCATTGTGTACAGCCAATGCAGGTGTCGTAGATTTTTACGGTATGAGACATTGAAAAAACTGCTCCTTGCGGGTGTTCTTCTTTGTGAAAGAATCATAATCAAGGCATAGTTTACCCCAGGGCTTGATAGCTTGTAAGCAAAAGGCTACATAACTTTAAACAATGTAATAGACACGTTAGATAATTTATCTACCAATATCGCTGATATCTGGCTGTAATCAGCAACATCGCCATCAAGTGTTTACCCAAATAACTCTCTTCCCAAGATGGGCAATTGTAAAGATGTGTAAATTAAGGGTCGTTTTATAAAGGTCATCTATCATACCCATTATCTATAATCTATAAATTGATTAATCCTGATTCAGTTGTGATGAAATATTAACTTCTAGCCTGTGCCACACAATTAGATTAGTCTTATTTAATAAAGTTTAAATATAATTAAGTAGGTGAACACAATAAAACCAAACTGTGTAAAGAAACGTAAAATCGCCCAAAACCTCTTTACTCTTGTCTTTTGCCTCTTGCCTCTTGCCCTGCCATAACGACAATTTTCAACGCCAACCTACTTAGCACTTAAACTTTAACAACGATTAATTTGCACAATCCGTAAGCCTGAGCAATATACAGCACTTCCTGATGTTATGAGGTACAGTTTTTTATCGCCAACCCCGTAGGGGCGCAGGGCCTGCGCTCTCCATTCTATTTCATGAGAACGAGAATTGCTGTATCGCTAAAATACTGCAATACTGTAGTCTATATGTAAATCACATCATATTAACTGATTATGGAGCTAAATTCCTTACCCACTGAGGTAATTTTGACACATCCGCGTCAGTCTCTTGGTAAGTTACAACTTGATTGGACACCCCAACCGGGAAACTATCTTGATTTTGAAGGTAAAACCTACGCAGTTTTAGAGCGTTGCCATAGATATCAGCTTAGAGGAGGACGCTATAGTTTACACAATATCGCTGTTTATGTCCAAAAAGCGCAAAGACCGGAAGAAAAAAGTTTAGTAGAGGGACGTTGGGTTATCGGTGATGCTACCTGTAACTATAATGCTCTTTCAGAAATTATGCGTTGTGCTGTTAACCCAGAAGGACCATGTAAATCCTGTCGGTTCTATGAAAATTAGGGAACAGGGAACAGGG
>NZ_VILC01000100.1:9076-16226 GCF_009712065.1 Aphanizomenon sp. UHCC 0183
ATGGAGAGACGATGTTACCCAATCACCAATCACCAATCACCAATCACCAATCACCAATTACCAATTACCCATTACCAATTACCCATTACCAATTACCTCACCAACAGTTAATCGAGTCCCATTGACAAAATCCCATCCTGATTGGGGACGTTTACCTGTTAATTGCACTTCTCGCAGCAGTAATAAACCTGCCCCTGTTTGGACAATTGCCCCTAGTCCTTTAGTAATATTTACTACTTCTCCAGGTTGACCTGATATAGTTGATAAGTTAGGTATTTTGTTTATTTTTTCTCGTAACTGCTCTGGTAATTCTTGAATGTACGCTGACTCTATGGGAACGGTAGCAGTGATTTTCAATGGTTGATTGCGGAAGCTGGTGATACAGTTAGGATAAAAGCCGCGAATTTGATTGTGTAATTGGATGGCACTTTTTGCCCAATCTAAGTCATAGTCTGGTTTTTGAATCAAAGATGCGTAAGTGGTTGTGGCATGATCTTGAGGAGTTGGTGTAATTTCCTGACGTTCTAGTTTATATAGGGTTTCTATGAGTAAATCTGCACCAGCGATCGCTAACTTTTCCGCTAAAATCTGAGCATTATCTAGTAAATTAATTGGTGTAGTTGCTTTGAGGAGCATATCACCTGTATCCATGCCCTTATCCATAAGCATAGTTGTAATCCCGGTTTCTTTTTCACCATTGTAGATACTCCACTGAATTGGCGCAGCCCCGCGATACTGAGGGAGAATTGATCCATGTACGTTGACACAACCTAGCTTTGGCATATCTAATATTTTCTTAGACAAAATTTGTCCATAAGCAATGACTACAAACACATCTGCTTCCATCTGCTTGAGTCGTGTTAAGGTTTCAACATCTTTTTTGAGTCTTTCCGGTTGCCATACTGGAATATGATGATCTGTAGCTAAGGTTTTCACGGGGGAAGGTGTCAGTTTATTCCCACGTTCTCGGCGTTTATCTGGTTGGGTAATTACAGCAAGTACCTGAAAATCAATGTTTTCCAAGAGTTTTTTAAAAGTGGGAATCGCAAAGTCTGGAGTGCCAAAAAATACTATTTTCATTAGTTATTAATCATTAATTACGAGTCATGAGTCATTAATCAATGGTAAGTGTGTTCCTCATCACTGACAACTGCGACATCTGAATATTAGTAAAATTATGTTGAGCATTTTTGATTATGGGAAATGAATTTTCATGGTTTGATGGTATAGTGTTTATTATTAGTTGAGTGAAAACAGCTTCGATAAACTATCAATAGTCCAGGTAGTTAGTTCGGCGACGCTTTCGGTTCGGAAGCCTATCATTATTTGCATCTACTGTTGACGGATTTTGTGCGTCTGACTGTGTTTTAGAGTTGTTCATTTCTCCACTAAATCAAAATTATTCGATAATTGCCCAAGTTCAAAGTAGACTGTGTTTGCTTAATCGCAGCGGTTACGAGTGTAAATTACAGTTTGTTGTTCGGGTGTATAAATTTAATGTTTTTGTTTACTATTGATCGTGGATCAGTTAATCTGAATTTGCCAATATATAGGCTCTGATTGGGTAAGTCCTGCGCTATTATATCCAGCCAGAAACAAAGCATATTATTGGGAAATTACTTGATTTAAAAGGATGTTTGAAAATTTTTTGACGAATTATATTCGCCTCAGTTAGTATGAATTTAGACTTTTAAGTAATTGGACAAAAATATTTACAGTCATTGCGAGCGAAGGGAAGCAATCACAATCCTTGGAATTGCTTCATTTCACTTCGTTCCATATGGCTAACGCCACGCAACGCTTACGCAATGACATTGTGTAATTAATTTTGTCTCACTACTTAAAACAACCTCTAAGACAAGTTTTAATATCATCTCTAGATTTTGGCTACGTAAGTGTTCAGCCAAAACCGGATTTTAGGGGTTTTGAATGGGGGAGACTGACATCAGTAAATTAACATTCAGAATGCTGATCAATTCGATTCTTAATCAAGTGCTGACGGCTGAATGCTTGAATTTACACTCCTGATAAACATACCTGTATTCTACTGGTATTAAATATGGATGTTGCTTAAACTGACAATAATGATGGTATTTGTTAACAGATGTAATTTACTGTTAACTTCGATCCCGTCATGATTGTATATTATGTAAAGATTATGAGGGGGTAAATGGTGACAATAAAACTTTTGTAAAGCAATGCAACATTTGAATAAATTATCTCGTAAAAGCTTTTGGTTTGTTGATATACATATAGTCATAGCTTTTTTCCATTTCCGTATAAATACTGCCCGCACTTAGCAACTGCCCCCTAGAGAGTCTCATCATGCTTAAACCCCTTTTGGTGTCAGGATGGTTCCGTGTTCAACCATTTCTCAAGTACATTGCCATAGTTATTATAATTTCACCTTTCGTGGGAATATCTATTAATGCTACCTTAGCGAAACAATTAGAAGCAGCAATTGTGAGTTCGGGAATTAGCAAATCTCATCCAAAATTGACAGAAAATTCTGCTACTAAGCAATTAAATTTACAATTTGCTCAAGTTAACTCTCAAACAGGAAAAATATCCGTTGGTGAAGGGATACATTCATTACCGAAAGATGGGGTGACTTCAGGGGTAGAAAGAGAAAGTTATCAAGTGGGGAATAATGTTGTTAGTGAAACTGTAACATCAGTTAATGTGGCACAATTTGCAAGCCCAACATCGGTTAATCAAGTTAATTTAATTCAAAAATCACAAGACGCAAAAGCAGAAGCTGATTTAAATTCTCCAGTCAGTGAGAAAACTAAATCTCAGGAATTGGCAAGAACAACAGTTACACCTAAAACCGGAGAAATCCCTGTTAGTGAACAGCAAAATGAGTCAGAGACGGCACAAACTGATCCTATAGGTAGTCCCCACCCCATCCCTTGGCAATGGATTTTGGCTACTCAAGAAGCGGTCGGGGGGAAAGGTGGTTCTGGTGTCCGCTACTATCGGAGTATTCCTGTAGTTTCTCCTGATGGCAAGTATGCGATTTATAGTCGGGTGCAAATGCAAGTAAAACCGGAAATGCACAATAGCCGAGTTAATAGTGTGTTGTTTGTGGAAGATAGACAAACCAAGCGGTTACGGGTGATGACATCAACTAGCTTGGTAATTGATCCGCTGTTAAAGAGACAGGCTAGTTTGTCAGTAGAACCGGATCGTGATGGAAATATGGGTGTATTAGTGCCTGTGAGTTGGTCGGAAAAAGGCGATCGCTTTTTAGCCCGTAAATTTGTGGCTATTTTTAATACCGCAGATGCCACAGATCAGGCTGTAATTTGGAATCGTCAACAAAATCATCTCAATGTAGTTAGTCCTGTGCAATCACAAGATGATCACGAAAAAATAGCTATTTTGTTAGGTTGGAGTAAAAAGCACCCTAATAATGTGTTATTCCGTGCTGGTGAATTAGGGGAGGAAAATTGGCCTTTGTTGCAAGTGACTAATGATGGTAGAACTGTAGATATTTCAGCAGAAGGGGATCAGGCGGTAACTTTTGGTGAAAGAGGTAGCATTTGGGCTGATCCACAGCTTGCTTCTCGATAATGGTGTCTAAACTGTCAGTAACCCAGCCCTAAAGGGACTGGGCTTGCAAGAGTAATCAAGCAAGCCGTACTGACCAGACCACCCTGAGCGGCTTGCCCTGAGCGAAGTCGAAGGGAGTCGAAGGGTAGCCGTTATTTGAGTCACGACACCTCGGAATGCGTTCGCGCCAGCGTGCCGTCAGGCATAGCTAGTTCCCTGCTCTGTCATTTGCAATTAAACAGTTTTAAGGTCACTGAAACAGTGTTGCAAGTCTAAAAAGCTCTTATAACTGGTCGAAGCTAACATTACCCCAGAAATGGGAGGCTCTTTTGAGCAAAACATTATGCGTACAGAGTTGGGAAACTCGAATCGGTAATTGTCCCGTTGAAAGTACATTACAAAAGTACCCCGAATTTCCCAACTCCAAGGCGGTAATGAAAAAATATTCAAGGCGGTTAAAATCGTGGTCAGTGTGCCGTTTCCCTCTCAGGGCTAAAGCCACTGAGTTTCCTACTTACCGGGTATTCTTATGATTTTTATGGTTTTTATGATTTTTATGATGTAATTTGATGCATATTTTTTGTCAGAACAAAGATGGTCAATAACTCATTAAAATCACATAAGTAGGTTGGCGTTGAAAATTGTCTTTATGGCAAGGCAAAAGGCAAGAGGCAAGAGGCAAGAGTGAAGAGGGTTTGGGCGATTTTACGTTTCTTTACACAGTTTGGTTTTATTGTGTTCACCTACTTAAATCATAGTTAAGAAATTGCGCTGCTGACTAAAATTACCGTAATATCAACACCAGAGGCGATCGCTTCGGGAATGTTTCCTTGAATGGCTTGTTGTAATAGTCCCTCACGGGAAGCACCCAAGACTACAACATCGAAACCTTCAGTTTTCACCAACTCAATTACTCCAGTGGTGACAGATTCAGCTTGTAAAGATGCAGCAACAACATTGCCTTGTAAATTACGGTGACGCATTAATTGCCGGGTAGATGCTTCTAAAACTGTCATATCAGGTGCTGTTTCCCCAGGTTTAACTACTTGGGTTAAGCGAATTTCTATCTCATTTTCCAAAGTGACTAAAGCCGGTAATAATTTGATGGCTATGGGTGCATTTGGTCCCCCAGCCATTGGGACTAACCATCGTTTAAATTGTTGATATGAATGGCAATTATTGCCTAATTTTACTAAAACAACATCACAATTTGCTTGACGAATTACCGTATCTACAACATTCCCAAAAATCCTGCCGGGGGTAGATGTATTTCCCTTCCAACCCATGAAAATTAGATCTATGTATCGTTCCTTAGTGGTTTCTAAAATTGCTTGGGCAACATCATGGGCGACCCGAATTTGGGTATGAATGGGAATGTGCAGTTTTTTGGCTAAACTTTCGGCTTGTCGGAGTAAGCGGCGGCTTTTTGCGGTGTTGACTGGGGTTTCCGCTGGGGAAATGTGACGGGATACTAAGATAATTTGTAAACATTCTATTTCATAATGGCGATCGCGGGCAATAGCGGCAGCCATTTCTAGTAATGCGGGGGCGGTTTCCGGGTTAGCAATGGTAACTAATAATCTCCCTCTCCCAATACTAGGCGATCGAGTTTGGTAAACTAAATAAGAAGGTTCTGCTTGGGGACCTGTCACCCCATTTTCGCCATTCAAATGATCTGCTTCGGCGCGAATAATATCAGCGCGAGTAATAATCCCAATTAATTTTTTACCATCTATCACAGGTAAACGACTAATTTGATATCTATCTAATAAATAGAGAACATGACTTAATCTATCTGCTGGTGTCACTGTCACCGGCTTAGGTGTCATAATTTCTTTTAAAAGAGTTTCATGGGGCAAAAGATGATTACGAATCTTCTGTAAATCAGTTTGGGAAACTAAGCCGACTAATTTATTATTTTCTACTACAGGAAAACCGCGATGATGGGAACGAGAAAAAGCCTTAATCACTTCATCTCCCGTCATTTCTGCTTCTAAAGTTTCCACCAAGCACTGCATCACATCCTTAGCAGTTAACTGAGTTAATATCCCTTGCGTTGGACTATTTTTTTGAATAACAACTCCATTTAATTTTAAAAGTTTGTCATAGAGTGAACCAGGAACAACCTTCTCCGCTACCAGATAAGATGTCACAGATACCACCATCAAAGGTAAGACTAAATTGAAATCTGTCGTCATTTCAAAAACAATCACAATGGCAGTAATGGGAACTTTGGAAACCGCGCTAAAAAATCCCCCCATTCCGGCTAATGCGTAGGTAGTCGGTGAACCAAATCCAAATACTTGCAATTCACATACGCCAATAATATGTCCTAAACAAGAACCTAAAATTAAACTTGGTGCAAATAATCCTCCTGGTGCACCCGAACCAAAGGCAATTAAGGTTAAAATAAATTGGGCAATAAAGACAATTCCCGCTAAAGGAATATTCGGTTCACTGGCAATCATAAACTCCCGCAAACCTGTATTATCTCGAAAAGTTTCTGGCAACAAAGACATAATCAAACCAGAAGCCAAACCAGCTAAAGCCACTCGTAAAGGTAAACTAATATGTAAACGGCGATAAGCTTGAATACTGAAAATTAATCCCCGATTAAATAAAGCTGCTAATAAACCCGCCAAAACTCCCAAAATTAATAAAGCCGGAATTTCTAATAGGGAAAAACTGCTAGAGTGATTAATTAGTTTTAAGTCTAGTTGAAAACTCCCACCACCTAACCAGCGGGAAATCACGCCACCAATAAAAGAAGCGATAATTGCCGTTCCTAAAGTTAAACCTGATAAATCTTGTAATAATTCTTCAATAATAAATAAGACCCCGGCTAGAGGCGCATTAAAAGCCGCTGCTAAACCAGCCCCCGCCCCCGCGGCAATCATTTGGCGGCGATGATCTGGAGAAGTGGGAACTAAGCGACTCATACCCGCCGCTAACCCCGCACCAACTTGAACTGTCGGTCCCTGTCTACCCAAGGTTAATCCTGAACCCAAGGCGATAATTGCTGAGATTAACTTGACAAAAGCTACTCTCCATGATAGCTTAATTGGCACATTTGCCAGAGCGGCTTTGACTTGGGGAATCCCACTACCAGAGGCTTCTGGTGCTAATCTTTGGACTAACCAACCGGAAAGAAACCCCAAACTTAAACCAATAATTGGCAGAGTTATCCACGCAGGAAAAATATGGGTTGTATGCACTCGCCATGTTCCCAACCACCCTGAACCTTGTTTGAGTAAGACCGCAGATAGGGCGGCTACTATCCCAATTATAGAAGCTTCTGCGATCGCTAAACCCTTTCTAGGTTGCCAAAAGTTCCGAAAATACTGGGTTAGCAATGCCAAGGAAATCATAGATTTTAAGTTTAAATTTTTAATCTTTAAATTTTAATTTAAAACTAACTCTTTCTTGAGTTTTTTAGATGGGTATCTTATTTAGTAATATTAAATATTTTTACTGAGGAGATTGGATGAGAAAAGACGGTAAAATTATTGAAAATACTCTTGACAAGTTTTCGAGTTTCAGTTATCGTTTAAATATAGTGGAAATCTGTGCGCCCATATATATTAGACTGTCTAAA
>NZ_VILC01000101.1:0-6897 GCF_009712065.1 Aphanizomenon sp. UHCC 0183
AAAAGATTCGTGGAATTCATGCTTTGGTTTGGTGTCTGCGGTGACTCGAAACCTTTTCTCAGAACTGGAAACTAGCTCTGAGTAAGGATGTGTGTACACCGTAGCTTCATAAGGGGGGACTAAGGGGAGGGGTAGAAATGTGATGAAAATTACGGGATACCACTTTTAAAACATCCTCTTAAATGATGTTGAGTGCTAACTGAAGTAATAATTTCAGCTATATATACTTAAGAAGGTAATAACTTGCGTTTTTACACCCATATATCACCTTTAAGCAAAAGCTCAATTTATTTCCTTGCGGAGTATATCTGACTAAAAATTACCGCAAAAGTCATACAGTACAAGACTTTTACCCCTGAACTACTATATCTATATGCCGGCTAGATAAATGTCCATCTTTGCGCCGTTGGGGGAGAATTGTGGCAGGATGGAAAGAAGCCTGTGCAACATCACAGACTTGTAAGGGTGTTGTTTTGCAGAAGAACCCGTCAAGAAGATTGTTAGTTTCGCACTGTCAACGAAAAATTTGGCGGAAGGGATATACTATCCTCTGAATGTTAGTAAATTGCAGAACAAGCTATAGCGGTTGTCAGTTGCATGAAAACATCCAGTTATCATCACACTGATTTGCCTTCATGACTTTTAATGCCTGTTCCCCGTCCTCGGCTACATATACTCCCCACCTTGACTAGGAAATGAATCCAGAAAACTCAGAAACTTACATAAATCATCCAACTTGGGGTTTACTCTATAGGATCTGTATGGTTGATGAGAACCAGGATCTGTTTACCACACTCTACGCCCAACGTTTATTTTTTTTGGTAACAACTGAGCTTAAAGTCCTGAAATTTCAGCCAATTGGCCGGACTGAGGCTAGGATGATGCTGGAAAATCGCTTACGGACTTTGCGCCGCAGTGGTAATTCTCAAGAGTACGAGCAACTTCAAGGTGTATTTCAGCGCACATTCCAATGAGTAGTTTAATTAGCGATCGCTCCGCTCACATTAGGCAACGCCTTACCCACATACACGCCTCACTCCCATCTACAGTGAGGTTGATTGCTGTTACAAAAAGAGTATCTACTGAATTAATGCGGGAAGCATACACCGCAGGAATTCGTGATTTTGCTGAAAGTCGCATCCAAGAAGCTGCCAGTAAACAAGCCGAATTGCAAGATCTAGCGGATATTACCTGGCACTTGATTGGACATCTCCAAACCAATAAGGCGAGAAAGGCCTTAGAACTATTTTCATGGATTCACTCCGTTGATAACTTGCCACTGGCACAACGCTTAAATATCCTAGCGGCAGAACTGGGAGTGAATCCAAAGGTATGCTTACAAGTCAAAATTCTCCCCGACGCAAATAAATCTGGTTGGATGGTTCCAGAATTATTGGCGGACTTAGCAGCGCTTAACCAATGTCAAAATCTACAAATTCAAGGTTTGATGACAATTCCGCCTCAAGGGTTGGCGGATGCAGAAATTTTAACAGTATTTAATACTACGTATGAATTAGCACAAACCATCCAATCACAAAATTGGCCAAATATTACCATGCAGCAATTATCAATGGGTATGTCTGGGGATTACCAATTGGCAGTGCAAGCAGGAGCAACAATGGTACGATTAGGTACAATCTTGTTTGGTGAACGAGCTTAGACATAGCTGTAGTCATACTTCCAGACGGCATGATTAACAATCGTTTGCGAATTTACTACCAAGTATTGATAATTGTCAAAAAATATAATACTCTCATAAGTAATTCTTAATTGCAAAGGTGGTCATACCCCCCTTTATTTTTAATGATCGTTAGGCTACAATTTTAACTCAATGTTACAGATTCGTTAATGTGCAGGCGTTAACATCAATATCTGTTAATAATTGGGAATTTGTACTAAAGGGTAAAATCAGTAGTACGATTGCTACGTCAAACATCTACTATAGTTACGACTACTGCCTAGAAGGAACTTTAATGTAACTTATAGCCAGGAAAATTAGGGGAATTTTAATCTGGGAGCATACAACATGAGCAATATATTTTCTAAACTCAGGGATTTTGTAGGGTTGAATGAACAGGTAGAATACGAATACTACGAAGAAGAAGCTGATACAACCAATAATTATCAGAATATCTATCAACAGGAAAATCCCCAACCAGCCCCACAGGAAACTACTCCTCCAAATCGGCGTTGGCGGGAAAATCAACCTAACAATACAGAAGAAGTAGCTGCAACAGTATCTAAACCTATGAGTAACGTTATTGGTATGCCAGGCGCAATTAATGGAATCTCTGAAGTTCTAGTTCTTGAACCTCGCACGTTTGAAGAAATGCCCCAGGCGATTCAAGCCCTCCGGGAGCGCAAATCAGTAGTATTGAACTTGACCATTATGGACCCTGATCAAGCTCAACGTGCAGTTGACTTTGTTGCTGGTGGTACTTATGCGTTAGACGGACATCAAGAAAGAATTGGTGAAAGTATCTTCTTGTTTACCCCCAGTTGCGTGCAAGTTAGCACTCAAGGCGGTTTGATACATGAAGTACCTATCAACCAAGCCCGTCCCGCCCGTCCCGCAGCTACAGCAGCAACGACCGCTTGGGGAAATGAACCCACTCGGATGGCACAGTAAGGTAAATTAGTCATTAGTTCTGACAATTAATTGACCACTAGTGACTAATGAAATGAATATAAAATTTGGCTTAATTGGCGGTGGGGTAATGGGAGAAGCTCTATTATCCCGCCTTATTACAAGTAGCATTTATCAAGGCTCAGAAATCATCGTCAGTGAACCCCAAGCTGAACGCCGCAGCTATTTAGAACAGAAATATGGGGTAGTTGTGACAACGGATAATAGTCTAGTGTTAGGGGCAGCGAAAACAGCGGTGATGTTGGCAATCAAACCCCAGATATTTACGGCTGTAGCCCAAGAATTAGCAGATATCCTACCAACAGAACATTCACCCCTGATCATTTCCATACTAGCGGGGGTAACTTTAAAACAATTAGAAGCAGCTTTTCCTCAAGTTCCCATAATTCGCGCTATGCCGAATACCCCCGCCACAGTGGGTGCAGGAATAACAGCAATTTCTTTAGGTGCTTATACTCATCCTCATCACCAACAAACAGCACAGCAGATTTTTACCGCTGTGGGGGAAGTAGTGGAAGTACCGGAAAGCCTGATGGATGCGGTGACAGGATTATCCGGTAGTGGACCGGCTTATGTGGCATTGATGATTGAAGCCTTAGCTGATGGGGGTGTGGCTGTGGGTTTACCAAGGGCGATCGCTAAACAACTAGCTGTACAAACGGTCTTAGGAACAGCAAAACTGGTACAAGAAACCAAAATTCACCCCGCCGAACTCAAAGATCAAGTTACCAGTCCCGGTGGTACAACTATTGCCGGTGTCAGCACCTTAGAAAAAGCTGGTTTTCGTTCCGCTGTTATCGAAGCTGTTAAAGCCTCGAAAGAACGCGCTCAGGAATTGGGGAAGGGATGACAGATTAAGGGTATGAATTTTAGTCTCACGCAAAGGCGCAAAGACGCACTGAGGTTTGAGTTTTAATTACTTATCACTTTTGCTATACAGAGACTATTCTTGCCCCTCCTAACCTCTGGATGGGCGCAGGCCCTGCGCCCCTACCTCCTGCTATCAGCAAACCCTAATTAGGGATTGTTAAAGGCTGAGTTTTTTGAACTGCTGGTGTTTCCTCCGGTGTAGATTCTACAGAAGGACTGGGTGCTGATTTGGGAATCATAAATTGTTGCCAAGTTCTAATTTGTTCTTGAGCATCAGTATAAGCACTACTACCACTGGGAATTAAATTAGCTGTATCAATGGCTTTGGCAACATCAACCTCACTTTGAGAACGTGCCATTTGCAACAATTGTTGACTCCATTGGTCAATGGCAATATTCACATCTAAACGCAAAATGTTACGACTAGATACCCGATTTGCCAACTGAATAGCTTGAACTAAAGCTTCTGGTGTACCAGTAACTGCAACTTGCTTGGCTTTTTGCCAACTTTCTTTGGCGCGAATTTGGTCT
This sequence comes from Aphanizomenon sp. UHCC 0183, assembly GCF_009712065.1. Classification (NCBI taxonomy): domain Bacteria; kingdom Bacillati; phylum Cyanobacteriota; class Cyanophyceae; order Nostocales; family Aphanizomenonaceae; genus Aphanizomenon; species Aphanizomenon sp. UHCC 0183. The sequence goes on from NZ_VILC01000101.1 coordinate 4,049, forward strand.
TGCCAAGTATCTATAGAGGATTGAGCTTCAGCAGATAAAGCGCGTCCTGAAGAGGCGATTTTTTGAGCTTCACTAATAGCCGTTGTCAAATTACCACTGTCGGCTAATGCCCTGGCTTGATCTAAGTACGGTTGATCTTGAATGCGCTCAATTTTGGCTGTCCATAGCCTAATCTTTTTTTTGGCTTCTGGATATAATGCTCGTCCAGAGCGAATTTGATTAAGTTCAGCGATCGCTGTTTGTAATGAGATAACATCCTCGTTAATAGCTATTTGTTCCGCCCGATCTAAATATGGTCTATCTTCAATAGACTCCACCTGGCCACGCCAACGGCCAATTTCTTGACGGGCTTCTGTAGCCCGGGGATTATTCCCAGGAATTAGTTGTACTTCCGAAATCGCTGCTGTTAAATCATTAACAGTGCCTTGACTAGCGAGATTCCGAGCTTTTTCTAACCGAGAAACATCTTGAATTTCTAATTGCCAACGGGCAATTAATTGTTGTGCTTCATTATAAATATCCCTAGAAGCATCTATTTGTTGAGCTTGAGAAATAGCCGTTTCTAACCCAGCCGTAGTCCCAATAAAAGCACTTCTTTGGGCTTCACCCAAAACCATAAAATCATCAACTTCAGCTTGCAATTCAGGAATAGGGGGAATTTGTCGGGCAATTTCCAATGCTTGATCAGCATTTCGCTCTTTCATTTTAGCCTGTGCTAATTTGAGCATTTTTCTAGCAAACCCAGATATTAACTCTTGGGCTTTTTGATACAGATAACTATCTGGTTTAATCGTTTCAGCCAGTTTAATAGCTTTAAGTAAACTATCTAAATTGCGATTATTTGCTAAATTTTCTGCTTTGTAAAGTTTATCCCCATCTTCTCGCGCCGTAACAATAATGTTATTTAATTGATCATATTTAGTGCTTGCCCAATATTTATTATTAACCCGTAGCAATCTAGCTGTGAGCATAAAAGCTGATTGCCAATGTCGTTGGCGCAATTCTTTTTCTGCTTCTTGGTAAATTCCTTCCGCCTTTGACCAAATCGTTTGCCACTTTTGAATTTGCTCTTCTACTAGTTCACTAACCTTCACGTCAGTAGGAATTTTTCGGGCTGTAGCGATCGCTTCCTCCAAATTCCCCGCTTGGAAACTCTCATCCGCCAACCTGAGAACATCCCGTGACCATTCCTCTAAAAGACGATTAATTTCGCCCCGCAAAGGATGATTTTCTGGTAATTGTTTAACCAGAGTAATTGCTTGGAGCAAATCATTAATAGTTTGCTTAGAAGCCGCCAACTGAGCGCAGTGTAGCCTTACTGACGCACTAGCTAAAGGCCAAAAAATTTGTGGACAATTAGGAGCAGTAGGTAACTTAAACAGGATGGATAAAGCTATAAAACCCATGCTTCCAGGAATTAAAGTTAATACTGCTGCCCAAACTACCCAATTTTTAGTCCAGCGCGGCATTTTCTCAATTAAAACATTGAGATTAAAAGTAGGTTCTGAATTATCATTTATAGCCAAAACATCGCCATCTTGCTTTTTTTTTTGCTTCATAGACTGAGAATGAGAACCAATAGCAGCGGTATCAGCAGTTTGATTATTTTGTATGTAGTTAGGCTGAACCCCAATTGGTTCTCCCGCTTGGTCTGAAGACCAATTATCTGGAATATCCCGCTCTGTCATTGCTCACACCACACTAATTGAATAGCGATATGAAAGTAGATAGATCAATATAGATAATTTTATGTTTGCTATCCTCACTTTCCTATCTAAAAAACCGTTTAAAACCCATCCCTAACATTACTGTTTTTTGGGTTGAGTATGACTGGTGACATTAATCAGAAATTAAAGATTCTCTTTGTAGATCTCCAATTAACTGAGTTAAATCATCACTACTTGCTTGATAGATATTACCGCAAAAGTCACAAGTAGCTTCTGCACCATCATCTTTTACAATCATGTCTTGTAGTTCCGCTTCTCCCAATATTTTCAGCGCCCCTAGCACCCGATCAAAAGAGCAGCCACAATGAAAGCGTAACATCTGACTTTCAGGAAATATGTTCAATCCCATATCTCCTAACAAATCGTTAAAAATTTCTGTCAGTGTTTTACCTGCTTGCAGTAATGGAGTAAACCCAGATAAAGCCCCAATCCGCGATTCTAATGTAGCCACTAGCTCCTCATCCCTAGCAGCTTTGGGTAACACCTGGATCAATATTCCTCCCGCTGCCGTTACGCCCTGTTCTCCCACAAATACACCCAAAACTAAAGCCGAAGGAGTTTGTTCAGAACTTGCCAAGTAGTGAGCAACATCATCACCTATTTCCCCCGAAACCAGTTCTACTGTACTAGAGTAAGGATAACCATGACCGAGATCGCGGACTACATATAGAAAGCCTGTACCTACTGCCCCACCAACATCTAGTTTACCCTTATGATTAAGTGGCAACTCCACAGACGGATTACCGACATAACCCCTAACTGTACCATCTAATCCTGCATCTGCCAATACACCACCTAAAGGACCATCGCCCTTAACGCGAACATTCACCCTAGAACCTGACCGTTTCATACTGGCAGCCATCAACAAACCAGCAGCCATAGTTCTTCCCAATGCTGCTGTTGCCACATAAGATAGTTTATGGCGTTGTCGAGCTTCTTCTGTTAACCGGGTACTAATCACACCTACAGCTTTAATCCCACCATCCGCCGCAGTCGCACGAATTAATTGATCTGCCATGAAAAACCTGACAATTCTTTACAAGATGACTTTTTTATTTTAAGTGGTTTCGAGTCGGGAGGTAAGAGGCGGGGGGGAGGGGGCAGGGGGGCAGGGGGCAGGGG
>NZ_VILC01000101.1:7122-15814 GCF_009712065.1 Aphanizomenon sp. UHCC 0183
CCAATCACCATGCTAGGTACATTTCAACAAAGCCAAATTCGTATCGAAGTTACAGCATCAGCCGATGCCATTCATGACAGTATTTTGCATCCTGCCAAACTAAAAAAATGGCTATTGGGGCAAAGTTTTCCCCCAGAAATGCCCACAGAATTACCACCAGGATTTGAGTTCACCACCTGGGCTGGACCAGTCTCCATTCATCACCAAGTAGACGTAGTAAAACCCAATTGTTTGCGCTTAATACTCAGTGGAGGCATTGACGGCTTTCACGAATGGTACTGGGGCGAAGGCTGGGTACAATCCCGCCTAGAAGGCATATCCATGTTACCCCTAAACTTAGGACAAACCCTGAGTTTAGTCAGCTTACGCCAATTCTTAACCACAACCAAGTAACTTCTCCTCCTCCTCCTCTCTGCGCCTCTGCGCCTCTGCGTGAGAAAAATATCATTTAGTAATTACGATATCCATAAAAGCACTCCTCCCGTCGCCAAAAGGCAGATAATTCCTGTCAACCCCGCGGGGGGTTTTTTATTGATCCCCCCGTATCTATAGTAGCGATCGCCCCAACCAAGTAACTTCTCCCCTCTGCGTCTCTGCGCCTCTGCGTGAGAAAAATATCATTTAGTAATTACGATATCCATAAAAGCACTCCTCCCGTCGCCAAAAGGCAGATAATTCCTGTCAACCCCGCGGGGGGTTTTTTATTGATCCCTGTCACCCATGTAGGAACTTGATCTGTGTAGGTAATTAATCCCGCTGTATCTATGGTAGCGATCGCCCATACCCAACCAGCATGAAGTCCCCAAGCAATCCCTAAACTATTGCCATCAGCTAATCTAGCTAATACTAAGACCATACCCATTAGCCATAATCCAGGCAGTTGAGGAAGAGTTTCTTTTTGTTCCCATACCAAATGTAAGACAGAAAAAACCAAGCTAGAAATAATTGCAGCTAACCAAATTGGATAATTTTGTTGTAACTGAGTGAATAAAAAGCCCCGAAATACAAGTTCCTCTATTCCCCCCACAAACAAAGCCACTAGGGAAATCGTTAATAAACTAGATGGTATTAACTTGATCTGAGATTTTTCTAAATAGCACCAACCGGCGCGAATTTGCCCAAAAAATACTATAGCTAGACCCAAAACACCCAAGCTAAAACCCAGTAATAAAGAGCCGAAAATAGAAGCCTTCCCCACTAATCCATAATCAGGGAAAGAACCCAATTTCAACCCTTGAAATCCCCAGAGAATTAGAGGAACTAATAAATAAAGAGATACTAATAAAGGAATTTTTTGCTCTGGTTGTAAAGATTTGTGTATTTGCCAATTCAAAGTAATGGCTAAAACTGCTACCAATGGCAACCAGCAACCTATCCAAACAATAAAAAAAGCCATGACCAAAAATACTGGCGTATCTTTGAGAAACTCCAGCAAAGTATGGACTGATGAGTCTAAAAATGACAGTGGAATAGACATAAAAAACATGACTAACTTCCTGCAACAACAGATTTCTTGACGAATAATCAAGACTCTACTAGAATTTGTGACTCATGGAAGAGGTCAAAACGTTTTTTATGTCTTATCCCACTGCAATTATTTAACCACAGCTACTAATTAGCGGTAGCTCTAGGGATAAATTCATGACAATTTACCTTAAACTTATCCCTGATAGGTGAAAAAATTTATTCTTCTGCATCTGATTCATCAGCATCATCAGCATCATCAGACTGGATTAATTGTTTATCACTTTCACCAAGCTGAATTAAGTGAATATGTTTGTAACCGAGTCTAATTTCAAATTCGTCACCGGGCTTTAGGTTCATTGCTTTGGTGTAGGTTGCACCAATCACAATTTGACCATTTTGATGAACACTGACCCGGTATGTCGGTTCGCGTCCACGTCCATCTTTTGGTGCTTCTGGGCTGAGGGGAATGCCTCTAGCTGACAATAAAGCATCATAAAAGTCTGTTAAGTTAACTCGAACTTGACTATTTTTAGTAACGGTGTAATAACCACATTGCTTTGCTCTTTCTCGACGTGGCAAGGTGGAAAGTTCTTTAACTTTCGCCAGCAATGTTTTTCCGGTTAATGGGGCAGTTGCAGTTTCGGTCATTATGCTCTAATTTTCCTTAATCTCTTCAAATTGACAGCGTAGCATGGACTTAGCCATTTCAGAATTTTCTTGTGTGTCTAGTATTGAGCAATCAGCGCAACTGGACTTCAGAAGTCAACAAAACATGAGGGTGATGGGTGAATTCCTGCTGATATGTCAGCAACAGAAGACTCTATTACAGTTGTCCATAATAGGTTTGTAAGTCATAGTTGCCACAGACATTTATTTCAGTAATTTTACGGCTTTTTTAACCATCATTGGCCATCGGAAATTAAATTATTTTCTCTTTGGTCACTGTTGTAACGGTGTAACTTCAAGCCACCTTTACAAGTCAGGTTAGTTCTACTCCAAAAAAGATAAAGCAGTCCGGTCTTGGGATTTCCCCAAATGGGGGAACTGCCGCGTAGAGCCAATAAATTACAGGTTTTTCACATTCAGTGCTGCTTTTCTCTTGCCTTTGAGTTATAGGAATAAAGACAGCATAGGATTTATGTGTGGTCTGATGGACATACACCCTTTTATTTTGCCAGTAGAGACATGAATTTTCTAGTCTCTACATTACGAAGAAACAAAAGAAGTGTTAGCCGTGCTTATGCGGCTATTCTGATTTTGTTAGTTCGTAATTTTCTATTAAATACTAGCATGAAATAATAATAGCAAAATATTTTTTGAATTTAAAATTCATATTACAACTAAATTTTGATCTAGATCCCTGGAGTTGAGCCGCTAAAATCCAGGCGAGATTTTCCTCAAGCTTGATACTGTCGGGAGGATGATGCCAGGACTTTTATAAAAGTTAATCTAATTTAGACGTGCTTTCTATGAGTGAGTCAGTTAAATTCTAGAGTTTCTATGGCTTCACTCCAGGATCTATCTGGGACTATAAACAAAAGGCGGGGTGAAAAATCCCTGCTGTTAATCATTATCAGATTCAAAGCTGCGATTAGATTATCTACGTCTGTCTATGGGAAGAATAAATTTACCATATCTCCGGGATATTTGATAGCCACTCTTCTGAGATTTTCCCTGGCTTTGACATTTATATATATGTAAGGATGTAGAATTTTTATAGCTAGGGCTTGACGAAAGAAGTATTAAGTGTAAAGGATCAAGGGTGAAGGCTGCCGTCAACTCAAGCGGAAGAGAAAATCTATTTTTATACTTTACGCCTCATACTTCATCCTTCCCTAGTTTCATGATTTTCGAGGTAGGTAAGGTAAGACAGAAGATTTGCACCCAAGATTTGGATTGATCATCATGGAAGTTATTTTTAAGATTACTCGACAAGAAGAAAATTCTCACCCTGTTTTCAAGTCTTACGTTTTGGAGGTAGAACCAGGTAATACTATCCTGGATTGTCTCAATCAGATTAAGTGGGAACAAGATGGAAGTTTAGCATTTCGCAAAAATTGCCGCAATACAATTTGTGGTAGTTGTGCTGTGCGGATTAATGGGCGTTCTGCTTTGGCTTGTAAGGAGAATGTGGGGAGTGAACTGGCTAGACTGGAGAAAATATCATCATCTGCAAATCAGCCTCAAACTACTCCAGAAATTACAGTTGCACCTTTGGGGAATATGCCTGTAATTAAAGATTTGGTTGTGGATATGAATGGTTTTTGGCATAATTTGGAGACGGTTGCTCCCTATGTGAGTACCGCAGCTAGACAAGTTCCTGAAAGAGAGTTCTTGCAAACGCCTCAAGAGCGATCGCTTCTTGATCAAACGGGCAATTGTATTATGTGTGGAGCTTGTTATTCTGAATGTAATGCTCTGGAAGTTAATCCTGATTTTGTTGGTCCCCATGCTTTGGCTAAGGCATATCGCATGGTGGCAGATTCCCGCGATAGTAATACAGAACAAAGATTAGAAACCTATAGCACAGGAACTCAAGGGGTTTGGGGTTGTACTCGTTGTCTTTATTGTGATTCGGTTTGTCCGATGGAAGTTGCCCCATTAGAACAAATTACGAAAATTAAACAGGAAATTCTGGAGCGTAAACAAGCTGATGACAGTCGGGCAATTCGTCATCGTAAGGTTTTAGTGGATTTAGTTAAACAAGGTGGTTGGATTGATGAACGCCAATTTGGGGTTCAAGTGGTTGGTAATTATTTCCGCGATTTGCAAGGTTTACTCAGTCTTGCACCTTTGGGCTTGAGAATGCTAGTTAAGGGTAAATTTCCTCTTTCTTTTGAACCGTCCCCAGGAACTCAGGAAGTGCGATCGCTCATCGAATCTGTACAAAATAGTGATTAGTCAGTTGCAAAAGAATGTTTCCCTTTCTTGCGCTACTTATTTCTTAATTCTTCTTTTTTAATTCTTCTTTCTGACTCCTGACTTCTGAATGGGCGCAGGCCCTGCGCCCCTACTTCCTGGATTAACTTGGCTCTTGGGGAATGTTCAATTTTCGCCCAAATCGGTCATACACTAAAATATCCCATTGTCCATTGTTACTATACTCAAAGGCGATTCTACTACCATCAGCACTAATTGTTGGATTGCGGACTTCTCCTTGCACATCACCTGCTAAATTTCGTGATTGACGCACATCTCGATCATAAAAAACAATTTGTGTTCGTCCTTGACGACTAGCAGCAAAGACAATAAATTTGCCATTGTCAGAAGCCGCAGGATGGGAAGCAATTGTATCAAAGGAATTTAAGCCGGGTAGATCTACTAAATTACGAGTCAATGTATCAAACATATATACATCTTGACTGCCTCGGCGATCGCTTGTGAATACAATATATCTTCCAGAAATTTGCGGATTTAATTCGGACGAGAAGCTATTTAAACTCCTTCCCCCGGAATCAAATGGGTAACTGAGTAAGCGCGGGTAGCCAAAACACCCAGTTAACAGAGTTGAGCATAAAACTAAAATTATTGATAATTTATAATTCATAGGATGTTAAATAAAAAAATTCCCCCTCTCAAAATGCGTAAGCGTTGCGTGGCGTTAGCCATATGGAACGAAGTGAAATGAAGCAATCGCCAGGGTTGTGATTGCTTCCCTTCGCTCGCAATGACTGTAAATATTTTTGTCCAATTACTTAACCTTGCACTTTTTTGTTCTCAAAATCAGTGAGACCCTTACTGAGAGGCGGTTCTAGCTTTACTCAGCAAGCCCTACTTATCTTTGCCCATTTCTAAAATTCTACTGGCGACTGGTTCTATTACCGGAGTTACTGATAGACGATTGCCTTTTTTCACTACTAATAATTCATCATCATTAAACTCAGCTTTGAGTGTTGATAGTGAAAGAGGATGATTAAAAATTTCGACAAATTCCACTTTTACAGTTTGCCAACGGGGGGATTCAAGAGTTGATTTGGCATCATAATATTTACTATTTATATCAAATTGTGTTGGGTCTGCAATACCTGTTTCAACTATCCGCATTAAACCAAAGATACCGGGTGGTTCAGTGTTGGAGTGATAGAAAAATGCTAAATCTCCTATTTGCATTTGCTTCAAGAAATTCCGGGCTTGATAATTACGTATACCGTCCCAAATCGTCTCACCTTGCTGTTGTAAGTTTGTAATACTATAAACTGCTGGTTCTGACTTCATTAACCAATAATTAATTGTATTCATTTAAGTAGGTTGGCGTTGAAAATTGTCGTTATGGCAAGGCAAAAGGCAAGAGGCAAGAGGCAAGAGTGAAGAGGGTTTGGGCGATTTTACGTTTCTTTACACAGTTTGGTTTTATTGTGTTCTCCTACTTAATAATTAATTCCATAATTGTAGAGACGTTACAGAGAACGCCTCTATATATACTAACTTGCTGCTAAATTACCCCAAGCAATATAAGGTAGTTTTGCTGCTGTTGCTTTTACCTGTTGGGCATTTGCTACTAACTGTCCGCAAGCGTCCCAAGTTCCGCTAATAAAAGTGCTTCTTGTGCCTTCACTAATCATAACTGAGGCAGTAAAATCACCAAGTTGCACTTGCAATTTTTCCAAATCTATGGTTTTAACTGCTTGAGGATTGGTAGTAACTAATTCTTGTAGATGTTTGACTACTTTCTCATCAGCAGTTACGCATGGTATCCCCATTGCTACGCAGTTACCAAAGAAGATTTCGGCGAAGCTTTCACCAATTAGGGCTTTAATTCCCCATTTTGCTAGAGCTTGGGGTGCGTGTTCTCGTGATGAACCACAGCCAAAGTTGCGGTTAACTATAAGAATTTTTGCGCCTTGATATTGGATTTGATCAAAGGGGTGTTCACCATTTAAGGCTTTTCTGTCGTCAACAAATACGCCTTCTCCTAAGTCGTCAAAGGTGATGGCTTTTAAGTAGCGGGCGGGAATAATTCGGTCGGTGTCTATGTCGTTACCAATGAGGGGAACGGCGTTACCGGATATTTGTTTTACTTCACTGACCATAATATTAATGAACCACGAAGGCAGAAAGGAAGAGGAGTTTGAGAGGGATGCTTTGTGGGACGGGCTTCTAGCCTGTCCTAGTTTGGGCGGGCAGGATGCCCACCCCACAAGATTTATCACAGTAATTCACGCACATCGGCGATTTCGCCTTTGATGGCGGCTGTGGCTACCATTGCGGGACTCATTAATAAGGTGCGACCGGAGGATGATCCTTGTCTCCCTTTGAAGTTGCGGTTGGAGGAGGAGGCGCTGATTTGTCTGCCTTGGAGTTTGTCGGGGTTCATGGCTAAACACATGGAACATCCTGGTTCTCTCCATTCAAAACCGGCGGCTTGGAAGATTTTATCTAGTCCTTCGGCTTCGGCTTCTTTTTTGACTCTTTCTGAACCAGGAACTACGAAGGCTTTTATACCTTTTGCAACTTGGCGACCTTGGGCAATTTTGGCGGCTTCTCTCAAGTCGCTAATGCGTCCGTTGGTGCAGCTACCAATGAAGCAGACATCTATTTTTGTGCCTTGGATGGGTTGACCGGGATATAAGTCCATGTAGCGGTATGCTTCTTCGGCGATGAAGCGGTCTTCTTCTAGGAGTTCTGCGGCTGTGGGGACTTTTTCATCTACGCCAATTCCCTGACCGGGTGTAATTCCCCATGTGACTGTGGGGGGAATATCTTCGGCATTAAATACTACGATATCATCGTATTCTGCATCAGCATGACTACTGAGGGATTCCCACCAAGCAATAGCTTTTTCCCAGTCTGCACCTTGGGGAGCAAAATCTCTATTTTGTAGATAATCGTAGGTGATTTGATCGGGGTTGACGTATCCGCATCGCGCCCCACCTTCTATGGCCATGTTACAAACGGTCATTCGTTCTTCCATGTTCATTTGGGTAAAGGTTGTACCAGCAAATTCGTAAGCGTAGCCTACGCCACCTTTTACGCCTAGTGTGCGGATGATGTGCAATATTACGTCTTTGGCGTAAACTCCGGGTTTTAATGTGCCGTTAACTTCGATTTTGCGAACTTTGAGTTTTGATAATGATAGGGTTTGGGAGGCGAGAACGTCTCTAACTTGGCTTGTACCGATACCAAAGGCGATCGCACCAAATGCACCATGACTTGATGTGTGGCTATCTCCACAAGCGATGGTCATTCCTGGTTGTGTTAGTCCCAATTCAGGGGCAATGACGTGAACTATTCCTTGATTTCCTGAACCAATATTGTAAAAAGTTATGTCATTTTCTTGACAACTCTTTTCTAATGCCTGAATCATTTCTTCGGCCATGCTATCCATAAAGGGACGAGCTTGGTTTTCTGTGGGAACGATATGATCAACTGTGGCTATTGTCCGTTGTGGAAATAATACTTTTAAATCCCGCTCCTTGAGCATTGCAAAGGCTTGGGGACTGGTAACTTCATGAATAAGATGTAGTCCAATAAATAGTTGTGTTAATCCTGATGGTAATGTACCAACGGTGTGTAAGTCCCAAACTTTGTCAAATAGTGTACCCTTGCTCATACATTAATCTACATTAAAGGAGTCGGACTTCCGATTGTATCAGAAATTTGGTGGCAATGGAATTTTAGAAATCTAGCTGCTGATAGTGGTTAACAAAAAAAATATATGACGGGTTGTCATATTTGGCATTGATTGTATTTAAAATGAAATGAGAACAATAAACATACTTCCACAGGACAGAACCATGAAATCTATCGCAGCAACTTTGCGACGCTTGAGCCTAGCTGTATTAACAGTTATTGTAATTTTTGGTAGCTTTGCGGTATTCACTCCTACTGCATCTGCGGAAACATATACAGTTAAACTGGGCAGTGATAAAGGTATGTTAGCCTTTGAACCCAAGAAATTGACTGTTAAAGCTGGTGACACAATTGTTTGGAAGAACAACAAAGTTCCCCCCCACAACGTTGTCTTTGATGCTAAGAAGAATCCTGCTAAAAGTGCTGAGTTAGCAAAATCTTTGTCCCACAAGAAGTTATTAATGAGTCCTGGACAAACCGAAACCACAGTTATTCCTGTTGATGCTGCTCCTGGTAAATACACATTCTACTGTGAACCTCACCGTGGTGCTGGCATGGTTGGTCAAGTCACTGTTGAAGGTTAATATATAGCCACGAACCATCCTTGTTAATGTACAGGGATGGTACAGTAGCTATCAGTAAATCAAAAAGCTTA
>NZ_VILC01000102.1:0-22833 GCF_009712065.1 Aphanizomenon sp. UHCC 0183
ATTCTTGAAACAGCCCTCCTTGCAAAGGGGGGAAACAAGAGAATCCAGTCCCCTCCCCTTAGCAAGGGGAGGGCTAGGGTGGGGTCAAATTCCGCAAAAAGTGGGATATTTGACCCCCCTTAATCCCCCCTTGCAAAGGGGGGAAACAAGAGAATCCGGTTCCCTCCCCTTAGCAAGGGGAGGGTTAGGGTGGGGTCAAATTCCGTAAAAAGTGGGATATTTGACCCCCCTTAGTCCCCCCTTGTGAAGGGGGGAAACAAGAGAATCCGGTCCCCTCCCCTTAGCAAGGGGAGGGTTAGGGTGGGGTCAAATTCCGTAATTGACAGACAGTTTGAGCAATACTTGTGATGACACCTGCCAAATTTTCATAAACCTGTTGATTTGTAAACCTCAAAAAGCGAGTTCCACTAGATTCAAGAAAAGATTGTCGTTCATAATCATAAACTTGCGCCCCATCTTGAAAATGACTATCCCCATCAATTTCGATCGCCAGTTTTAATTCTGGAGCATAAAAATCAATCACAAATCTATCAATGCTGTACTGTCTGCGGAATTTGCAACCTTCGATTTGTCGATTTCTCAGCTTTTCCCAAACCATCTTCTCCGCAGGTGGCATATTATTACGGAGCGATCTTCTTTTTTCTTTTTCTGAAGTTTTGTTATAAAGTTCTGTCATAAGATAAATATTTAAATTACCCCCCTTAATCCCCTTGCAAAGGGGGGAAACAAGAGAATTCCAGTCCCCTCCCCTTAGCAAGGGGAGGGTTAGGGTGGGGTTATTTCTTCTTATCAACAGGTGTTACCTTAATCGTCATCTTACCTTTAGAACTAAACTCAATCTCATCTGCTATGTACAAACTTTTCACAGCCACAGAACGGATTTGCAACAGTTCTTTTGGTTTTTTCACCGTTGCTAAATTCACCCTAGCTTGTCCTTTTTGGGAGTCAAACAACTCAAACGCTTCGAGGGGAATATCCGACCATACGCTTTGTGTAGCCTTAGGAACGCAAATTTAATAACCTGCAATTCTGATGTAACCTGGAATGGTGCGTTACGCTGTCGCTAACACACCCTACTTTTGCACCTTATTTAATTCACATTCCTTACTGTGATCTTCACCCCGGATCACTTGCTCACCTGTGCCAGTATAAACCAAAGATCCTTTATCTTTCTTGAAAACTATCTGCTTCACTTTGGTAACTGACAACAATTTAGACTCTTTACCACGAGAAAACTCAATTGTCTGCCCTTTAGGATCAAACCTCGATACCCTTGCAGTCATTGATTCGCCATTTTTGAGCTTAATATCCGCCATTGTCGGTAATGCTAAAGATATGGGCGGGTTTTTGACCGTTATAGTTACTTGTGTTGATGTTTGCCCTAATTGTATATTTGCTGTCACTGGTTTGATGCTTTCTGCTATCCCAGTTACAGCCACGACTCACATGAAGCTTAACGTTTTGGAAACAACTTTCATATATTTGCAGGCGGGTATTAACGCTGAATAGTGTAATTTTTTTCTATTGTAATCTTAGTATGGGATAAAATCACCAATAACAGCCCATATTCCTGCATTTTCTCACAAATAACCTATGTCACCAGAACCTCAAAATCCACCCAGTATCAACATCCTTGGTAATTTCGCTGGACTCATCGGAGTTTTAGGCATTTTTATTTACTTTATTGGTTGGGTTTATCGCTGGGCTTATTTTGGCTTTTTTGCCTTAGAACTTAATACTCTTAATTTACCTCATGAGTCTTTTTTAATAGTACCAATACAAATTATATTCGGTAACTTTTGGATATTTATTCGCGCTACCATAGCCATAACTTTAACCATAGCTTTTATAAAACTTACATTTTGGATAATTTCACCACATCCAAATATTCAAAACCAGCCAAATAGAACCCAAAGACTGCTTGAAAAAATTTATAATTTCCCATTACTTAAAATTTTACGTTCTTTGGCTCAACTTATCCCGCAATCCTTACGTCAAGAAATCATAGTTGTCATTTGGATTTTAGCTTCATTGTTTTGGTTGGGACGTTTCCAAGGTTTAGCTGATGCTTATCGAGATGCCGTTAATAATACTTCTACTAGACCAATAGTTACACTTGTAACTGCTAAAGATAAACTACCTTTGGGACGTAATTTAGATGATGTATTCATTAATCCTTCTTTAAAAGATTCTCATATTATTGGGGATATGGAACAGTTTAAAAATATTATTGGTAAAGAAACAAATGATTTAACAGATCCTCAAAAACCAATTATTTGGCGCTTATTAATTGAAAGTAATGGTTGGGTTTATCTATTCCCATCTATGCCTCCTGGATCACAATTTAATCAACGTCCTCCTGTATTGGCAATTAATAGAGGTGATGGTGGGGTACAATTGTTAATTATCAGCCGTCCTAATCTGCGTGAAAAAGGCAATTAATGTCATACCTGGAAATTTTTCTGTTCACCTAAGTAGGTGAGCGTTGAAAATTGTCGTTATGGCAAGGCAAAAGGCAAGAGGCAAGAGGCAAGAGTGAAGAGGGTTTGGGCGATTTTACATTTCTTTACACAGTTTGGTTTTATTGTGTTCACCTACTTAATTAAATTTTTCCAGTCTTTTAAAAATGTGTAGAATAATTACAGTTAAAACCGCGCCCATTAATCCTAATTGCCATAAACCACACCCAGCCGCAATTCCCAAAGCAGCGGATACCCAAATTGCAGCGGCAGAAGTCAAACCATGAACTTCTGGAGATTTTGATGTTTGGGAAGACTGACGCAAAATCTCCCCACCGCCCAAAAAGCCGACTCCAGCAGCAATACCTTGAACTACACGACTAAGAGAATCAGCACTAAGTTGTGTACCACCTGTTTGGATAGTGATAAGGGTAAACACGGCTGAACCCAAACTTACTAACATATGGGTTCTTAAACCAGCCGGCTTGTTTTTTAATTGTCGTTCTAAGCCAATTATAGCTCCAATAAACAAAGCGAAACACAGACGTAGCCCAGTGTTTAACCAATCATTGCTGGCAATATAGTAAGGGTTGATCAAGTTCTGTTGGTGGTAAGTAGTTTGATAGGGAAATTTATGAAATCAGTTATAAATTTGAGTGTAGTGTCCATACTAATTGATAATATAGTAACAAAAACTATGTAATAAATATTATTTAATAATTAAGTCAGAATAAATACTGGAAATAAGCTAATTTTACGAAGAGAAGGGAACAGAGAACAGAATGTGTCCTGTTCTCTAAAACAAAATTTGCTGAGTTTAAATATCAGTCAAAAGAAAAGATGTTTTGAAAAGATGTATAGACCGATAAAGCGGTGTCATTATCTCAATCTTATGTTTCTAAGCATGAGTTTTTACCTTTACCCGTTCCCTCTGAAATCTCATAAATTGTGTGGATAAACTCTATTGGCTTGACCAAATTAAACTACAAGACCGCCCGAAGGTTGGCGTTCAGGCGTTTTATTTAAGCAAAATTAAACAACAGGGCTATCCTGTTTTACCGGGTTTTGTGGTAGAAGCGGATGTTTTACGGCAATTCCTAGAAACTCTCAACAGTTCGGAGTCGTTAATTGCTGATTTACCCTATTCTTCCCTACATTTAGACGTACATAATTGGCGACAACTGCAACAGGTAGCCGGGCGCTTACGTCAGGAAATTATCTCAGCGACTGTGCCACCTCATTGGGTGAGGACAATTTTTCAAGCTGCGCGACAATGGCAAAGAAGCAGTTTAATTTTGCGTCCCAGTTTGGCAATATCAAATAACCAAGAAATAAAAAATGTATCTGGGTTATTAGAACCAGTATTTTGTCCTTGTGAAGAAGAGGAAATAGGTGTTGCTTTAAAACAGCTTTGGAGTCAGTTATTCCGGGCGAGAAGTTTACTATATTGGCACAGTGCGGGGATTAGGTTGCCTAGCATTAATTTAGGGGTGTTAGTGCAACCAGTTGACAATGCGATCGCTTCTGGTGTAATCAATACTAAATCATCGGCATGGGATATTGAAGCTACTTGGGGTTTAGGACTAGCAATTACCAACGGTGAAGTATTACCAGATGTTTACTACATAGAACCAAAAACTGGCGCAGTCGTAGAAAGACAATTGGGTAATAAAATGTTGGCGTACCGTCTTAATCATGGTAATGCTTTTACAGATGAACAACTGCAACCAACATTAGATACTGATTTTTTATTAGCTTATATTTTAGAAGAATCTCAACAACAAGAATATGCTTTGCCAGAAGAATTTTTGCAAGAATTAATTACTGTAGGCAATCAAATAGTCAGTGAATTAGGTGCAACTTTAACTATGAAATGGACAGTTGCCAAAGAATCTTTAGCCACAAAACTCTATATTACAGAAGTCACTGTTCCCCAATCTGTAAATAAGAGTGTGCAATTTATTCAAGGCGTTGGGGCAGCCAGAGGGAGAATTATTGCTAATGCCCATATTTTTAGTTCATCACAGAAAGCAATCCAAGTTCCTCAAGGCATAATTCTCATCGCCCCAATGATTACTCCTGATTGTTTGCCCTTACTACAAGGAGTTGCGGGGATTATTACAGAACAAGGGGGATTAACTAGTCATGGGGCGATTTTAGCCAGAGAGTTGGGTATTCCTGCGGTGGTGAGTGCCACTGGTGCAACAACTATTTTACAAGCAGGTGAAAAATTATTAATAGATGGTGATAAGGGAGAAGTATATCGGCTCACCGGAGATGAGGAAAATTTTCCTAGTGAGGAGATAAAAGGATTAATTAAAGAGGAAAAAATTGTCAGTTACCAGCCAATAAATTTACCAATAATTGCGACTAAGTTACTTGTAAATCTGAGTCAAGAACGATTAATTAAACAAGTAAAAAGTTTACCTGTGGATGGGGTGGGATTATTGCGTTCAGAATTAATGATGTTAAATATTCTGGAGAAAAAACATCCTCAAGAATGGTTGAAAGCCGGAAAAAAAGCGGAATTATTGGAGTTATTATCTAAGCAAATTATGCAGTTTGCCCGTGCTTTTTCACCCAGACCGATTTTTTATCGGTCTTTAGATTGGCTACCTTATGATTTGCAATCATTGAGTACAGATACCCCATTATCAAAGTCATCAACTATCAGCGATCGCGGTATTTTCAGCTATATACAAAATCCGGCGGTTTTTGAATTAGAATTACAAGCTTTAGCGATAGTTCAAGCATCTGGCTATAGAAATATTAATTTGCTATTACCTTTTGTCCGCAGTGTTGAAGAATTTGTATTTTGTCGTCACAAGGTTGAGCAAGCTGGGTTAATGCAAATATCCCAGTTTCAATTATGGATGATGGCAGAAGTTCCTAGTGTATTATTTCTATTACCTGAATATATTAAAGCTGGTGTGATGGGTATTTCCATTGGCACAAATGATTTAACACAATTATTGTTAGGAATAGATCGAGAACAGGGAAAACCAGGAATAGGCTCGAAATATCTTGATGAAAGTCATCCAGCACTGATGGGTGCAATATCTCAATTAATTAAGATGTCTCAAGCTGGGGGTATTTCCTGTTCTATCTGTGGTCAAGCTCCGGTACTTTATCCAGAAATGATTGATAAATTAATAGAATGGGGGATTAGTTCTATTTCTGTAGAACCGGAAGCAGTGGAAAGGACTTATCAAGCGATCGCTCGTGCTGAACAAAGATTAATTTTAGCAGCAGCACGGCGACAACTTAACGACTCAAAAAATTAATATCGGCAAATAGCCGCCACTTTGACTCCACTAGGCATTGCTTCTGGCTCTAGACTATATACTTTACCACCATTTAACATGGTGTGAATCACGGCAAAATCTAACATATCTTCATCCTCTGGTGCCGGTTCTGGATGTAACTCAACCGTAGCAGTTGGTAAATCAAATTTACCCCATATATATTCTTTCTCAGGCACAAATAAAGTATCAACTCTTTGATAATATGCAGCGGGAACAATTGTTTTGATATCATTGGCAATTTTGTTACTTTCTTCCCCAGCTAGTTGCAGATAAACAGCCATTAGATATTCATATTCTTGCTGAAATAAAGGGGCAACAATTTCCCAAGCTGCCTGATTTAATTCTTGGGTTTTGAGAAGTTCTACATTGCCAGTAATACCTGTTTCTACTAAATATTGATAAGTATTAGCCTGTCGGTAAATTGGTAATAAATACTCCACGCCTGCTAATATTAAAGGTGATTTTTTACCTCGTAATTTTTCATGTAATGCACTATCAACAGCATAACAAAATTGTAAAATGTCTTCTTCATGTTTCTCTCGATCTGGACTACCTTGTCCATGGACAGAACCAGGCTGTTGAGCGGCGGAAGTCGCACCTCTAGCTATACCAACTCTATGCTGTACACCTTTTTGAAATTCATCTTCTAAAAGAGTTTCTTCCAAATTACGAGGCATATTTTCTACTTCTACCTCATGGAGTTGGTAGCGCGTTCCTGAGTAAAACTGAACATTCTTTTGACTTAAAGCCAAAATGTAGAATTGTCCATCATTATTAATCAAATTTAGTAAGGGTTTAATGTGGAAATTTTTGCCCACAACCACTAATTTGGGAAAGGAAATAGGTAAACAATAGTAACGAAATAGATTTGGGGAAATAAAAATTACTAATCCCTGATTTTGAATTTCCCAAAAATCAGTATTGTCTAATTCCATTGCTGGCTTGAGCAAATTTATAGTTTCAGCATGGCGTAACCCTATGTCATCTAAGCGATTTTCAGCTTCTCGAATTAAATTTTTAAACCGAATTGGATTTTGTCGTGTTTCTCCGCCTAGTTTTTCCATAGGTAGATACAGAGAAACGCATGGATACTCAGGATTTTGGACTAAATTTTTGAGTTCATCAAGAGAAAATATAGTCATAGATTTCATCCCCGTCGAGGATAATTACAGAATCTAGATTCCATTCAACTCTTGATGTGGAAATTCTGCATCTTGCTTTTGACAAGAAATTAACTGCTTTCTATTCCTTTTTATAGATATAATATAAGTAAGTAGGTGAACACAATAAAACCAAACTGTGTAAAGAAATGTAAAATCGCCCAAACCCTCTTCACTCTTGCCTCTTGCCTCTGGTTACTGAGCGAAGTCGAAGTATTGCCTCAAGCCTAGTGCCATAACGACAATTTTCAACGCTCACCTACTTAATTGGACAAAAATATTTACAGTCATTGCGAGGGAAGGGAAGCAATCATAACCCTTGGAATTGCTTCATTTCACTTCGTTCCATATGGCTAACGCCACGCAACGCTTACGCAATGACATTGTGTAATTAATTCTGTCTCACTACTTATAGCAATTCGTAAGTAGGTGAACACAATAAAACCAAACTGTGTAAAGAAATGTAAAATCGCCCAAACCCTTTTCACTCTTGCCTCTTGCCTCTTGCCTTTTGCCTTGCCATAACGACAATTTTCAACACTCACCTACTTATTTGATTTGTGATAGCGTAGCGTGCCGTAGGTATACATTGCAAGAGTCAGATCCCCGACTTCTCTAAGAAGTCGGGGATCTGATATTCAAGTGGGTTATAAATGGGTGTAGAAAGAATTATTGCTGTTTGAGAATACTGGGAATTGTGGCTAGGATGCGTGTGGCAATCTCTTCTGGTGTTTCGGTCGCGCTAATAGTAATATGTAAGTCAGCTTGGGAATACATTGGCTGACGTTGTTCCAAAAGCGATCGCAATTTACTTTCCATATCAGCATCTTGTAAAAGTGGTCTAGTATCGTCTGCCGCCAATCGCTGTAAGATTATTTGTATTGGTGCATCTAACCAAATTATCAAACCATGATGGAGGTAACTCCAATTCTGTTGCTGCATGACAACACCCCCACCGGTAGCTACAACCAATTTAGTATAGGCACAAACTTGAGCTAAGACATCACCCTCCAACTTACGAAACTCTGGTTCACCATTTTCGGTAAATATTTCGTTGATAGATTTACCCGCGGCTTTGACTATCACCTCGTCTGTATCTACAAATCTATAACCAATTTCCTCTGCTAGTAACTTTCCTACTGTTGTTTTACCAACACCCATCATGCCAATTAAGTAGAGGTTAACTCCTTTTAAGATATCAATCACCAGTATTTTTCTCCTGTAAAATTAAAATTACTATTTATGATTTAAGCTTAGATTAGCGTTTTTGTGGTTTATTTTCTTCATCATCCTCAAAATCATCATCTTCAAAAAAATCCCAGTCATCATCATCCGTTACCTGATTTTTCCCTGATTCTTGATAAGGAGGAATAATTACCCGATAATCAGCATCATAAACTGATTCAGTTTTACCTACAGCAGTATTTTTCGGGGATTGAGAACTATAGGAATAAACAGAACTGGCGCGGGAATTAGAAGTTTGTGGACTTGTAGAAGTTGCTTGTGCTGATTCTGAAGTTTCGCTATCATCCCAATCATCTTGATTCCGATTTGTGTCCCAATCATCAAATTCATCATCAGCTTGAGTAACGGTCGGTGACGGACTTTTAGGAGGAGGCGTATTTTCTCTGACACGGGGTGAAGTCGGAATTGATTTAGGGATAGGTTGTTGTGCTTGTAAATTTAAATCAGTGGTAAATTTTAATAATTTAGTAATTATTAAAGATGTAAAAATACCAGCAGTTATGCTCAATAAAATCCACAATGCTAATGGTAATGCTTGAGTTCGCATTCCCAAAAACATTAATGGAAGTGAGGGCGACAAATTTTGAACTAATATTATTATTAGTCCCAGCATTGCCGTCACCAAGATAATTAAGCGAATTACAGCCATAACGAATTCAGGCTCTTGAGTACATAATATGCAAAATCTGAACAAAGAAATCTCATAAAGCTTGCTGTGTAGAAGAAATAAGCCATATTTTTGAATATTATGGCAAAATTTTTTCTCTTTGCCCTGTTCCCAGTTAAGAGTTCCCAGTTAAGAGTTCCCTAAGTAGTGAGACAGAATTAATTACACAATGTCATTGCGTTAGCGCAGCGTGGCGTTAGCCATATGGAACGAAGTGAAATGAAGCAATTCCAAGGGTTGTGATTGCTTCCCTTCGCTCGCAATGACTGTAAATATTTTTGTCCAATTACTTATTACCGACTGGTAACTTAGCATAACAAGTACCGAAGAGCCATTTTTGATTGCTATCAATGACCTTGCCAGCGCTGAATTGGTATACAGTCAATATCTAGTTGATCTAGGGCGCGAGCAACTACAAAATCAACTAAATCCTCAATGGTTTGAGGGTTGTGATACCAAGCAGGAATAGCAGGTACTATTCTCACGCCAGTTTCCGCTAAGGTCGTTAAGTTCCGCAGGTGAATTAAGCTAAAAGGAGTTTCTCTGGGGACAATTACCAGTTTACGTCCTTCTTTAATTTGGACATCTGCGGCTCGTTCTAGTAAATCAGAACTGAGTCCCCCAGCCAGTTTGGCAACTGTACTCATACTACAAGGCATAATGACCATCCCCAAAGTTCTGAAAGAACCGCTGGCAATACCAGCACCAACATCACTCCAAGGATGACACCGAAGTTTCCCCTGTTCGGGAACTCCGGCTTGTTGTCGCCAAAATTGCTCTTGTTTATCTGGTTCTGCTGGCATTCGGATTTCCTGTTCTGCTTGCCAAACTATGTAAGTTGATTTAGAGGCTACCAGTTCAATCTGATATTCTGCTGCCAAGAGAAATTTGAGGGCGCGAACAGCGTAAATCAGACCGGATGCACCTGTTACGCCCAGGATTAAAGGTTTTGTGTTATTGGTCATTAGTCATTGGTCAGTGGTCATTAGTCAGTGGTCAGTGATCAGTATTTACAGCGATTTCCAATCATATAAGGTACATCTTAGCCCCCTCATCGCTTGCGGGGAGGGGGTTGGGGGTGGGGTTCTTGTTCCGGGTTTGATGACAATTTGCTGTAAGAGCAATGGACAACTGACAACTGACAAAGAACAACTGACTATTCCTCATCATAGGGTTCTTGATCAAAAGGGTCGGTTTTATTGGGTGAATAAATGTCTCCTGTATCGTCATTTTCATTGTTAGCATTTGCGCCCATACTTTTTGGTAAACCATCAGCGCCAACGGTGACAAGATCAATTTGTTGACGGTAGTAATCAACACTTTTGACTTGTACCATACAGCTATCACCTAATCGGTAGGAAGCTCGATTTTTCCGCCCAAATAAAGCCTGTTGTCTGGCTCGATATTCATACCAATCGTCTTTGAGGGAACTGACGTGAACCAGTCCTTCTACCCGTAAGGTATTAGCGAGATTGTTTTCTGTGGGCGATTCTACTGGGACTTCAATTTCGACAAAGAAGCCGTAGGATTGAACTCCGGTAATTACGCCGGGAAAGACTTCGCCAATGCGTTGTTTCATTAAGGAAGCTTTTTGGAGTCCGGCTAAATCGGCTTCAGCTTCTTGGACTTCTTTTTCCCGGTCATTAATTTGCACAATGACTCTGGCTAAGTCACTTTGGATTTCTTGGTGGAGTTCTGGGGGGAGAACGTTCCAATTAATTTCTTCGTGACAATTGGAATGGCGCAGGTTAATCCGATCTTTGACGCGGGTATTCCGGCGATCGCGCCCATGTTCTATTAAGTGATGATACACCCGTTGTAAGAAGATGTCTGGATAACGACGTAAGGGGGCGGTGATGTGGACATATTGGGATAAAGCCAGTCCAAAATGAGAACCTTTGGTGGTGCTGTAGACGGAAGGCTTGAGGGTATCTTGTAATAAATAGGTGAGAACTTGTTCCGAGGGGGAATCGGCAAAAGCACCGGTCAAGTGTTGATAATCTAGGGGTTGGATTTCCAATTCTGGATCTAGTCCCAATTCCACACCTAAATTAACAGCTAGTTTGAGCATTTCCTGAACATCTTCGGGATCAGGTGTGCCTTGAACTCGCCATAAACTAGGAATCCCCAAGGCGCTGAGGTGATCAGCCATGAGTTGATTCACTAATATTACCAACTCTGTAA
The DNA here is from genome assembly GCF_009712065.1 of Aphanizomenon sp. UHCC 0183. Classification (NCBI taxonomy): domain Bacteria; kingdom Bacillati; phylum Cyanobacteriota; class Cyanophyceae; order Nostocales; family Aphanizomenonaceae; genus Aphanizomenon; species Aphanizomenon sp. UHCC 0183. The sequence continues at coordinate 11,021 of NZ_VILC01000102.1, forward strand.
TGAGCGATCGCCCTGGTAAGTCATTCAGTACCACAGATCCCATTGATCCCTCATCATAATAGGGGTTATGACTAGGTGGGAGATTCAACTGTAAACTACCGCGCTGTAACCGTATCTGTTTAATAGCAGTAGCTAAAGTCTGCAAATCTGGTAATTTCTCTTGGACTGCGGCTGCCACTTTGGTGCTTTCACCGGCGAGGATGCTTTCTGTCTCCCCTTGACTGACAGCTACATCTACATTAATCACACTCGGTTGAATTTCCCATTCCTCCACTTCTCCCGATTGAGGGTTAATGGTGATGATCAAGGAAAGAGCCAAGCGATCGCTCCCAGGGACTAAAGAACACCGTTCTGTCACCGCTGCTGGTAACATCGGCAATAATAACTCTCCTAGATACACTGACTTACCACGCTTGAGTGCTTCCCTGTCCAAAGCTTCATCCGCTTGAATATAGTGGGAAACATCCGTAATGTGAAAAATTAATCGCCAATTGTCAGCACTAATTTTTTCGACACTAAAGGCATTTTCTACCACCGACTTATCACCGTTGGTACTCTTAATAGTGAAGGTAAAAACATCACGTAAATCCAGACGATTTTTCAGGTCTGCTTTCAGGAGTCTCTTGGGTAACTTCGCCGCCGCATCGAGGATCGAATCGGGAAAAGTTCGGGATAAATCATGTTTACAAGTGACCAAATCTATATCCGCTGCCGCTTCAGCATCACTACCCAGAATTTGTACCACTCGACCCAAGGGAGGGTATTGTGCCAACGGATAGCGGAGAATTTCTACGTGAGCTAAATGGTCAATAGCCTCTTCCAACTTCATACTGTTGAGTTGTAGTTTCAGTTCAAACAGCAATCTGTCATCCAAAGGAACAGCCCGAAACCCTTCCTCCACCTGCTTAATTCTGGCGAGTAAAGTATGATTAGACCGCTCCATAATCAACTTCACCTCACCTTCAGGCGATCGCCGGCGACTACCTTCCTTGAGGACTCTAACCAAAACGCGATCGCCATTCCAGGCATTACTCAAATGACTTTCGCGGATGTAAATATCCTCTGAGCCTTCGCTATCTTGAATCGCAAAACAAAAGCCCTTACTAGAACAACGTAGTTTCGCCTCAATCAATCCCTCTTCCGTAACGCGGCGATATTTCCCCCGTTCCTTCACCAAAAGCCCAATTTTTTCCAACACATCCAAAGTAATTTGGAGTTTTTCTAGACTTTCTTCATCCTCACAACCCAGTTTCTTTTCTAGGACTTTACGAGCCACCAATTTATCATCTGTGAAATTGGCAAGAAGTGTAGCGATTGAAAATTCCATGCAGTGAACCGACCTTTGGTCAAAACATCATTTGTTGTCGAATCTGGCTCTTTACTGTATCCCCTCACGGTCTACAGACACTTGCTGCTGTACGAATTTTGCCCTTGGGTAGTGTTTCGTAGAAAAGGCAAGTCCGCTCATAGCGCAGCGTGGCATTAGCCATAGTCATTGTCAGAGGAAGCCCCTGCGTTGACCGGAAATTTTAGATTTTAGATTTTAGATTTTAGATTTTAGATTAAAAAAATTTAGTATGGGTTTCCGTCTTTCAGGACGGAAAAATATTCGCTGCGCTGCGTACGCTTCGCTAACGTAAATCCCAAATCCAAAGTTTTCGAGCTTCTACACTTGTTTGGTGGAGTCAATCCAAAATCGTTCGACTGAGCGAAGTCGAAGTCCAAAATCGTCAATCCAAAATCGAGTGACTTCTCACTGCACGACAATCTCAGAGTTTGCTTGCGTGACCCTTGACCTGATCTAAACAATCTTCACCATGCACTCCTGATACTCAATAATTAAACACTAAGTAATTAGATCATGGATGAGTGAGAGACTTGGTTTGAAGAACTCTCTATACCACCCACAAACTACAAACTGGTTTAACCATAGGTGTTTGATGGTTTAGATATAAGGTAATCTCACGCCATTAGCATCTGATAACATAGCGTGGTGTTAGCCATGTCTTCACTGGCAGAAACCGCTGAAAAATCCAATTCTCGCTTATGTAGGATTGGTAACAATCAGGTAAGCAGTAAAACACAGGCAACGAGGGCAAATCTTATCTTTATCATTGTAGATTTAGAGCGCACTTCTTTAAAAATACTTCTAGATATCTAATTGGGTAATTAGTATAGCATTTTAAAGATAGACAACAATTTGTGTTGAACAACTGCTAGTATCAGAACATATTTAAAATTGTGAGTGCTTAGTTCTCAGTAAGACTTTATATTGAAATATAGGGTTTTGTCTAGGGGATTGGTAATTGGTATGCTAAACACGGTTGAGACATGGACTTTTACAAAATTACGAAAAACCTAGATTTGTAGGGGTAAAGCAAGAGCTTCATTGGTGTCAACTTAAGCTCAAATCCCTACCACATCTCGTTCCTAGTCTCTGACTAGGAATGCAGTTGATGAGGCTCTGCCTCTAATATCATTGAAGGCAGAGCCTTCTAGAATTCATTCCCAGTCAGAGACTGGGAACGAGACGACTTGAGTTCTTTGCGGGATAGATGTTTTACGTTAAGTTGACACCAATAAGCTTTTGCTTTACCCCTACCCACAGAATCAAATTATTAAGCCGTGTTGAGTATAATTGGTAATTGGTAATGGAGAAAAATTCTTGACTCATTCCCTGTTCCCTGTTCCCTGTTCCCTGTTCCCTAATTAAGAACTGACGTTATTAGGAAAATTTAGATAAAAATGGTTGAAAGCATTATGTTGGCACAATTCCAGAACTTGTACCCCAACGGCAGTATTATCTCAGAACTAATAGAAATTTTTCAAGGGAAATATATCGTCCGTGTCAGTATACAACTCGAAGGCATCACCAAGGCAACGGGTATGGCAGGAGCAGAAACAGTAGAAGCAGCAGAAGACCAAGCTAGAGATAGAGCATTCACAGTTCTAGGCATCAAAAACCTCCCAGTAGAAGCCACAAAATCAGCTTCACCATCAGTAACTCCACCACCAATCAAACCTGCTCTACAGGAATCGCCACCCCTTCCTCCAGTCAGCAACATCAACACAGCAATATATACACCACCCTTTCTAGAAGAGCAAATTGATACTCAAGTTACAAAACCAGAAATATTCCCACATCAAGAACCAGAATCTCCACCCTTAGCAGAAGTCCCTCCGAGTAATGTTACACCGTTCACCCCTCGGAGTTACACACCTTATGAAGATACTGGTGTCCAGTCAGCCGTTGGTAAAAACAAAAGACGCAATGAACCAGTCAACTTATCTGATGTTATTGCCCAAACAGACGTAGAAATCGAGCGATTAGGCTGGACACCAGAACAAGGAAAAGATTATCTAGTCAAAACCTACAGCAAACGAGGACGTTCTCTCCTGAGTGAAGAAGAACTACGAAATTTTCTCACTTACCTCAAATCCCAACCAGACCCCATTGCGGGATTTTAGCATCAGGAGTCAGGAGTATGGCTAACGCCACGCTTCGCTATCAGGAGTTCAGGAGGTAGGGGCGCAGGGCCTGCGCCCATTCAGGAGTATGGCTAACGCCACGCTTCGCTATCAGGAGTTCAGGAGTCAGAAGAAAGAAGAAAGAAGAAAGAAGAAAGAAGAATTTTCTCAATGACAACTGACAACTGACAACTGACCAATGACTAAACTAAAGCTACAGGACGACTACCAGCAGCATGACGGTCAATTACTTGGTCAATCAAGCCATAGTCCCTAGCTTCAGCAGGAGACATGAAGAAATCACGTTCTGTATCTTCAGAAATTCGCTCAAAAGGTTGCCCAGTATGTTCAGCAAGATATTCATTCAGCCGCTGCTTGTGATACAAAATTTCGCGGGCTTGAATTGCTATATCAGTCGCCTGTCCTTGTGCGCCACCGAGAGGTTGGTGAATCATAATCCGTGAATGGGGTAAACTCATCCGCTTACCCTTTGTACCCGCGCTAAGGAGAAAAGCTCCCATACTTGCGGCTAATCCAGTACAAATTGTACAGACATCGGGGCGGATATGCTTCATTGTATCAAAAATACCCATGCCCGCTGTTACTGAACCACCAGGAGAATTAATGTACATATATATGTCCTTCTCCGCATCCTCAGAATCTAAAAACAACAGTTGGGCAACAATCAAGTTGGCCAGATTGCTATCAACCTGTTCTCCCAAAAAAATAATCCGCTCACGCAACAGCCGTGAATAGATATCAAAGGCACGTTCGCCTCGACCTGATTGTTCAATAACGATAGGAATCATTTAGCGTGTTTTTAGCTATTTTTCATTTATTCTATCGGTGACAAAGGCTAATTGTGTTGAAATTGCCAATTAACATTCAAAGAAACTGGGTAAAGAGAACAGATAGGATTTTTTATGAAGAAATATATCTTACGCAAATATCAGTATTTATACGGTTTCCAGTAATTGAGTACCTGGAGTATTGGAATTGTCTATTTCCGTAAATTTAAAAATAAATTTGTAGTTACAAGACACTTTTTTGAAAGATAACCGTCTTAGTTGTTAGGTACATATAAAGAGAGATCTAGATCACATTCTTTAATAGATTTCTGCGATATTCTCAAGTTATATGCACCGAATTCGATAAACCAATAACGCAAAGTGTATTGAGAATAACAATTTCCTATGGAGTCCCATCCATATAAATAAAAAGAGGGTTATTATGCTAGAAAAACTTATACAAGCAGCCTTTATTACATTTTTATTGCAACTTATCGCCGTATTGAGTAATACTACTCCAATACGTCCCAAGGTAGTCTCACCTATTTCAGAAATGTCAGTGCCTATAATTAGTTCGACTTCTCATATTTCGGAGTAAAATGCAAGATATAGGAAACAGAGAACAGGGTCAAATTCTTCCCTGTTCCCTGATTATCAGTCTTTTATTTTTAATTCCTGCTGGCGGTACTAGTCATAACTTTATTTTTGCTGTTTTTGCTAGATTGATTATTTCCACCTGTGATGCTGAGGAAATATAGTCCACCAATACTGGTAAGAAATACTAAATATCCTACAGCTTGAACAATATATATTTTGTCCCTATAACCAAATAATGATTTGAGAATGATACCGGGGAACTGTTCATCAGATAAGATTTTTTCGGTATTCCAAACTATTGGACCTAAGATGCAAGAATGAATTCTGGTAAAGTGTTCATAATAGAAACAAAGATTTTCTGAAGAACGACTACTCAGGGACAGATTGGCTATAGCTTCATCAAAGTGTTGTAACCCGGAGACTACTAAGCCAGAAACAATTAATATTAATAAAACGCCCATGATTTGGAAAAATTGGCGGATATTAATTTTCACACCCCATTTAAATAATAGAACCCCAATAGCTGCTGCTGTTGCTAAACCACCCAGTGCGCCTAAAGTTGGTAATAAACCTTGTTGAAAATTGGCTGCAACAAATAAAACAGTTTCAAATCCCTCGCGGACAATAGCGACTAAAATTAAACTAAAAACTCCCCAAGCAGCATTTGAGTTTTTGCCTAATGCGTCTGTGACTGCTCCCTCAACTTGTGCTTTCATAAATCTGGCTTGTTTTGTCATCCAGATAAGCATCCAACTGAGCATAACTATAGCTAAAACACTAAATATACCTTCTAATGTTGGCTCAACAACGGAGGTATATTGAGGATTAATAGATCCTAAGAATTTAATGATCCCCGTAAATAAAATACCGATTAAGCCACTAACTATAATACCAACAATAACACCAGCATAAACCCAAGGGTTCAATCGAGATTGTTTGGCTTTTTTTAATAATGCGAGGACAATACCCACAACTAGAGCGGCTTCCACACCTTCTCTGAGGGTAATTACAAAAGTAGGTAGAGCGGTACTAAAATTCATTTTATTAGTCAGTTGTTAGTTGTCAGTTGTCAGTTGTCAGTTGTTAGTTGTCAGTTGTTAGTTGTCAGTTGTCAGTTGTCAGTTGTCAGTTGTCAGTTGTTAGAGGATGTTTTAAAAGTGGTATTCCGTAATTTTCATCACATTGCTACCCCCCCTAGTCCCCCCTTGTAAAGGGGGGAAACAATAAAAATCCAGTTCCCTCCCCTTTACAAGGGGAGGGTTAGGGAGGGGTAAAAAATATTTGATACATCAACCATAACTTTTCAAACACCCTCTTAGTTGTTAGTTGTAGATTTTGCTTCTCGTGATTTATAACGTCTAACGTCTAACGTCTAACGTCTAAGGTCTAACTTCTGACTCCTGACTCCTGACTCCTGCTTTATTAGCTGAAATCGCGTAACATTTTCTTGAGTTCGAGATTGTGCATCTCTTCTTGTCCGATCATACCACGAGTAAATTCTTCTAAATAGATACTGGCATTATTGACGGTTTCTAGAAGAGTTTTGTACATATCCAAAGCTTTCTTTTCATGGGATAAACTTTCTTGTAATATGTCCTTAACATTATGCTTGAAAGTTTCTTCCATTGGAGCAATTCTCAACGTAGGATGCCCTTCTAAGCCTGTGAGAATTTCTCCTACTTGTTGAGCATGAAGTAAAGATTCTGCCGCTTGTGCTTTGAAGAATGCCACAATGGGGATACGATTAGGACCTGTCACCATTAAGGAATAATGGGTGTAACGAACTACCCCTGCTAGTTCAAATTCCATGATGGAGTTGAGAATATCAATGGTCTTTTGGTGGTCGAGTTCTTGCATTAGTTGTTAAGTTGAGCAAAGTTACATGAGGAGAGGTTTTAGATACCAATTATTAGTGAGCAGTTATACTTTTTTCAGGTTTTAAAACCCCAAACTGGTTTCACTTTTGGTTTTTAACTATTTTCTCTCTTATTCACCATTTTAAACGTCTTATTCTGGACTTCCAATGGTGTGAAAATACTAATTTTGTGCTTTAGTGCTGGTTTTTGTTCGCACTTTTTGGGTATTTTCCTCGATGATTTTTACTAGCTTGGTAACATCTTCTGGAGTGCTGACTGCTTGGACTGGAGGGATAGCAGTAGGCCAAACTTTCACCAATTCCATAAAAGCTGTATCTATGGCTTTGTGCGACTCAGGATGTTCTTGAGTCATTTGGCTAGAAATACCTTTATATAGTTCTTGAGAGTAGACTATAAAGCCACGAGAATCTTGATACTCAATGGGGGCGGTAATTTTGCCGTTGGCAATTGCTGCGCCATATTCTGAGTTAGCAGCATCTAGTAAACCGTTGATAACTTGGAGAACAAATTCGGGTTTCCTACGTTCTTCGGTTGGTAAAGCGGCGATCGCACTATCCACAGCTTGCACGGAAGTGGTAAAGTTAGTTTTGATTTTGGCATCCTTGGGATTAGATTTAACTAAGTCGGTTAAACTTACCAAGTTACTTTTAAATTCTTTCACTTTGCGTTCTTCCAGTTGTTCTTCAACATCAATATAAATTTCCTCAACTGGATGTCCAATATGGGGTTGAGCCTGTTTAGGTTGATTTTGATCTAGTAATTCTTTGGCTACTAAAAGATGCCCTTTCATTAATCCCAATTTGGTCATGTAGTCAATATCTTTCGCTTCACCTGTGAGGACAACTTCCTCAACTGTCACCATGTCTTTTATTTGATCAAACTGGGGTTGAGTAATAACTTTTTTACTAACTAAATCTGTTGGGCTTCCGTAGGGACGGTTTGCTTGAATCTTATTTGATAAAGCCGGAATTCCTAATGTAGCTTCTAATTTATCTAACTGCGATAAAATTGCATTATTGATATTAATTTTAGCTTTATTACCATGACCACCATGAGCGCTTATTTCTGCAACCGGAACTGTGCTTTGTGTTTGCATTTCTGCTTTTGGTATGTCGCTGGTACAAGAAGTCAAGGAAATCATGGCACAAGCAGCGATAGACAAGAATAAATAACGGAATTTGATCATTTTTGCTCCTGGTAAACTGTTAATGTTTGTAATTTAAGGATTTAGTAGTAGATAAATTGGCAAATATTTCGTTTTAGATGTAATTATGATTTATCATAAATGCAAATATTTATCAACTATTATTCTAAAAGACAAGTATAAATTAAGTAATCTTTCTGAGTTTTATCAGGATTTATTGACGGATTTTTGGGAATCTTTTTCCGCGATTACTTCAAACTGTCCCATACATCCGCTTTCAGCGATCGCATCTTGATGAGGATGAAACATATACTTACCTGGATAGGGAAACGCAAACTCTAAAATATGCCTTTCAGCGACACCCATTGTTAAAACATCGGTTTTCTCGCTGGGGGTCATTGTCATACCGGAACGATAAACATCAAAGAAGTTAGCGTGCAGATGAAACGTCACAGCAGGATCAAATTCAATAATATTTAAAACATAGACCCGGATTAACTGATTTTGGTAAATCTGAATGGGATGATGCATATAATGATGTGGCACACCATTAAAAGCATAATATTCATTTTTGTTATCATCATTTATATCATACCCAGACATAATTAAAACAATTTCATCCGCTGGTGGCCGAGGCTTAGGAGGATCAATAATAAACATTCCATATAATCCCTTGGCAATGTGACGAGTAACTGGGGCAACGTGACAGTGATATAAATGAACGCCATAGGGTTCGGCATCAAATTCATATATGGTCGCTCTACCATTACTTACAGGTCTTATTCCATCCATTTCAGCAGGATGAACTCCATGAAAATGCAAAGAATGGGAATGTCCAGCATTATTGAGAAAAAGTATTCTTATTCTTTCTCCTTCTTTAGCCCGGAGTGTCGGTCCTGGAATCCGCCCGTTTAAGTCCCAAATGTTGTAGGAGACAGCACTATTAAGCTGAATTGTGGAAGTACCAGCAGTTAGCTGAAATTCGCGGACTGTGCGCCCATTTTCCTGCTTAATTGTCCCATAATCAAAATCTCGTAATACCTGCATAGGGTTAGTAGCACCATTAGATGCTGCCATTTCCATCGGTGGTACTCTGACACTGGGATGATTTTTGGTATTCAACATCTGCCAAATTGCCGCTGCACTTAGGACTCCAGCACCGGATAATCCTATTTGCAACAGTTGGCGACGACTCCAAATTTTATCTTTACTGAAAGTAAAGTTGTCAGACATGAGACTAATAGGGATATGGGTATGTGAGGAATTGCGAATAATTTGCAATTAGCTTTAGGTATAATATAAAAATTAGGAATTATTGTCAATAACTTGGAAAAATAATTTTCAGGACTATTCCTGATATATTGGTTTATTTACCATTGGCTAAAGAAGAAATGGTGCTTGCAGCCTAGTAAATGGAATAAAGTGCTAGGATTTTGAGAATAGCTGCTGGTGTTAACAATATCTTTTTGTGACTAAGTAGCAAAATACACTGTAATTTGATAAATTAACCCAACTATTTATGGGAGTTGACAAATGACCACTTTTTCTCGGACTTTAGTATTACAAAAAACTGCGGGTATTACCCTTTCTAAACCAGTACAGGTAAGCCTTTACATGATGTTATCTTCTTTAGTGATTTGGACTGTGTTTTTCTCTACCTATCCACCAGCGCATAACACAGCACACTCAGCGCGTCACCATGCTTTAGGTGTAGCCTGTCATTAAGTTTTATAAGTATTGGGCGATTAGAAATCGCGTCTACACAAACAAAGTCCACACTTCGACAAGTGTTATAGTGAGCTTGTCGAACTGCTCAGTGACCACCTGCGTGGACTAAGGAAAAATTAAGGGTTTTAAACTCATAAAGATGGGTTTAGTCTGTGTAGCTGCGATTTACAATCGCCCAGATAAATAATAAATTAGACTCAAATTCATTCGCTAAATCTAAAATATTCGTTTGCAGTTAAATTCTAATTTCCTATGAGAAAATATCGTCTGTTTGCTGTTATTAGTGCTGCTTGTATTTGTTTATCAATTTTATATTCTTTGGTGGGAGTTTCTCAAACGTCCCAATCTCAAGTTTTACTTTCGACAAATCCACCTTTAGAAAAAATTCTGCCTTTTGAAGCTGGTACAGATAGGAAACAATCTCCGGTGACTTTCAAATTACAAGCTGTTGATGCTGGCGGAAAACTGTTAACAAATGCCTTAATTAAATTACAGATTTCTACACCTCCCCGCAATCCTTTATTAACTACAGATTTTCCGATTGTTGAGGGAACTAAGTTATTGGAACTGGAGGCGGCTGCACCTAATGGTAAATTAGAATTTGAGCAAATGTTACCAATTCGGGGTAATTATCAAATTCAAGTTAATGTTTCTCCTTTGGTTGCAAATGCTTTTGCGAGTTATCAGCAAACTTTGAATTTGAATGTGAGAGAAAATCCTGTTAAATATAAATTCTTTGCGGTGATTGCAGCGATTTTATTATCATTAGGATTGTTAGGAGGTTGGGTAATTGGTGGACAAGAGGAAATCAAAGAGGGGGAAATTGCCCCGCAGTCTGTCCGGTTGTTGTTAAGTGCATTAACTGTAGTGGCAATTGTGACGCTATTATTTATTAATATCACGGCGGAAGTTGCGGAGGCTCATGGTGATGCACATTCTCCCAAAAATGAGAAGATTGCCCCATCAATTAGCCAATCTCAGGGCATGGAAGTGAGGATTACAGGGAATAAACTGGCGACTGTGGGGAGATTGGCAAATTTAGCGGTTGAGGTCAAGGATAGCACGACAGGGGCAGCTATTAAGGATGTCGGATTGCGAGTAAAAGCGATCGCATTGGAAGATAATTTAACGGTGTTTGCTTATCAAGGATTTCCTAATTCAGAAGGTAAGTTAATATGGCAGGAACAATTTTTTGATGGCGCACCTCATAAGGTGGAAGTTGAAGCTATTTCTTTACCTGAATCTTCACGTCAATTTCCAGCGGTGAAGGTAGCGCAATCTATGGAAGTTGAGGGAATTGCACCACCAATGTATATTCGGTTGATTGGGTTATTTTACTTTACGGCTATTGTGGGTATGGGAATGGCAATTGGGTTGTTAATTCAGCATAGAAAAGAATTGCCAGTTAGGGGAAATTAAGTAGATATAAAAGAGTTAAATTAATAGTTAAATTTAACTATAGCGGTTATCTGTTGAGTGACATACAAGAACCCCACCCCCAACCCCCTCCCCGCAAGCGAGGAGGGGGCTTATGACTGTAAATCCTTAAATCCTGGATATTATCTCGACTTACTTCGATAACCACCTGATTTAGACAAGAGGTAGCATCTGGGAAACTACAATTTCTAAATCAGGAAAATCTAAAGGAGATATGTTTTGATGTTCTGTGATAATTTCTTGATTTTGATAACCTTCTGTTGTGGGATTTCTAAATACAATTAATTCGCGTTTCACTACATCTAATACCCAATAATCTTTAATTCCTGCTTGAGAATAAGCTTTAGCTTTGATTTCTGTATCTAGTTTTAAACTACTATCTGCAACTTCGATAATTAAATAAATTTCTGTTGGCGTAGGATGATGATCTGCATAGTCTAGCGGATCTATTTTCACTACAGCAATATCTGGTTCTGGTTCAGATCGTTCACTTAATTTTACAGGGTCTTGAATAGCTATGCAAGCTTTATGACCAATTCTATTTTCCAACAACTTATATGTTCTACCCACTGCTGAACGGTGGGCTGTTCCTTTAGCAATCATCCAAATTATTTTCCCCTCTAATAATTCTACCCGTTCACTTGGTTCAAATATTCCTGCTTCAGCCATTCTGTGGTATTCATCAACAGTCCACAGCCGTAATTGTAAGGGTGATTCTGTGGTTTGCATAGTTAATTGAGGTGAATATTTATCGAACAGAATTCAGGAGTCACC
>NZ_VILC01000103.1:0-10758 GCF_009712065.1 Aphanizomenon sp. UHCC 0183
CTTCATAATTAAAGTTAATATTTATAATAATTAGGAATATAGGCGAACATTAGTTCGCCCAAAATATCCTAACCAACATCATCATGAGCGAAACGGTTAAACAAGAAATCTAAGGCATAATTTCGCAGTTGATAATATTGAGGATCTTCCATAATTCTCGCTCTATCTCTAGGGCGAGAAAAAGGAATTTCCATCACTTCCCCAATTTTTGCATGAGGTCCATTGGTCATCATTACCAACTTATCAGCCAAAAATAAAGCCTCATCAATATCATGGGTAATCATCAAAACTGTACAACGATTATCACCCCAAATCTTCAACAATTCTTCTTGTAATTCTTCCTTAGTAATTGCATCTAACGCCCCAAAAGGTTCATCTAAAATCAACACTTTCGGACGAATAGCCAAAGCCCGGGCAATAGAAACCCTTTGTCTCATCCCCCCAGACATTTGCATAGGTTTCTTTTCCATTGCATCAGCTAAACCCACCATTGCTAAATGATCTCTGACAATAGCGCGTTTTTCTGCTTCTGGCTTAGTTGGATAAACTGCATTTACAGCTAAATAAATATTTTCAAATGCTGTTCTCCAAGGTAGTAAGGCGTAGTTTTGAAATACGACCATTCTATCTGGACCTGGTTTTGTAATAGGTTGTCCTTCTAATAAAACTTGTCCAGTGGTAGGAAAGTTGAAACCGGAAACCATGTTTAATAAAGTTGATTTACCGCAACCAGAGTGACCGATAACGCAAAGAAATTCCCCTTGTTCAACGTTGAGGTTAACACCATCGAGAACTGTAAATGGTCCATTTTTAGTGGGATAAACTTTACAAACATCTTGGATTTGTAAAAACGGTTGACTGCTAATTGTGCTAGTAGCTGTGTTGGTAGTTCTCAAGTTGCGGTTTTGCATTTTAAATTTTTAGTTTTGAATTTTTTTAATAACTCGTTCCCAGTCTCCGACTGGGAATGCTATCAAGAGGCTCTGCCTCTGGTAAAATGAAGGCAGAGCCTCTAGTAAAATGAAGGCAGAGCCTTCTATACTTCATTCCCATACAGAGTATGGGAACGAGGAAAAACGAGGAAAAGACCCGCTCGTTTCCCACTTACCGCGAGGTCTTATGATGAAAGATCCCCGACTTCTAATGTGATGATGTCAATAAATCATGAATCTTTAGTAGAAATCGGGTATCTGGTTTAAGCTGCAATTTTACGCGGTGCATCAAGAATAACTTCTGCAACGGAAAAATCGCGTTTAATGTCTAAACTGGTGAGATAGGCAAAAGGATCATCAGAGTTGAAAGGTTTACCATCAAATAATTGAATTGGTTGACGAGTGTAGCTAATATCTAAACCTAATTCTCTAGCTGCGGTACTAAATACACCAACCCGACAAACTCTTTCCACAATTTCTACCCAGTTACGAGGAAATGGCGTTTCTCCCCATCTTGCTAATTGTGTCATGATCCAGATTTGTTCGGTTCTGCTAGGACGATTAATAGCAGAATCAGAATAAAATTGATGATGGGCATACTCACGCATGGGATGATCTAAATCACAGGTATTAATGCCATCAGGATCTTCAATTTGGATAAAATCAATGTCGGTGCTGACATAATCCCGACTTGCTAAAATTTGTCTAACTTCTTGGGCATTTTGGGGATCAGCACAATATTGACAAGCTTCTAATAATGATTTGGTTAAGGCAATATGAGTGTTTGGATATTTATTTGCCCAGTTTTCCCGTACTCCTAAAACCTTACCAGGATGTCCTAACCAAACTTCTAAATCTGTGGCAATGGTAAAGCCTGAACCTTCAACTGCTGCCCGATAATTCCAAGGTTCACCTACAGAATAACCGTCAATAGTTCCACCTTTTAAATCTACTACCATTTGAGCAGGAGGGATATTTTTCATAACCACATCACTGTCGGGGTCAATTCCACCTGCTGCTAACCAATAACGTAGTAATAGGTTGTGCATGGATGCGGGATGAACTACTCCCATTCTGTGTGTTTGTTCGCGGGTTTTTAGGAGATAATTTTTGAAGTCGGATAAGCTATGTACACCTTCGTCATAAAAACGTTTGGCTAAGGTAATGGCGTTACCGTTGCGAGTCATGGTTAAGGAGGTAACTACTGGTAATGGTTCGTTTTTATTGCCTCCTAAAGATAACCAAATTGGCATTCCTGACGGCATTTGTGCCGCATCTAAATAACCCCCAGTGATGCCATCAACGACTCCGCGCCAGTTGCTTTCTCTGACTAAGGAAACTTCATCTAAACCATGTTTGGTGAAAAAGCCTTTTTCTTTGGCTATAGCTAATGGCGCACAAGCTGTAAGGGGTAAGAAACCGATTTCTAAATTAACTTTTTCTAAACCATGACGGGCAATATCTGGAGTTTTTCTTGCCCGAATTTTTTTGATGCGTTTTTGTTGGTTAAGGAAGTAAATCATTTCACTTCGCAAGGTGTAGTAGCTGGGATGTTTTACTACTTCCATGCGTTTGCGAGGACGAGGAATATCAACTTCTAAAATATCGCCAATTTTTGATTCTGGTCCGTTGGTTAACATGACAATTCTGTCAGATAACAAAACGGCTTCGTCTACGTCGTGTGTCACCATAACGGCGGTAACTTCGTTTTCTTCACAAATTTGCATTAATTGTTCTTGCAAATTCCCGCGAGTCAGTGCGTCTAATGCACCGAAGGGTTCATCTAATAGTAATAGTTTAGGACGAATTGCCAAGGCGCGGGCTATAGCTACCCGTTGTTTTTGTCCACCTGATAACATCCCTGGTTGTTTATCAGCATGGGGACGCAAACCGACCATATCTATGTGTCTATCAATAACCGCTTTGCGTTCGGCTGCGGGCATTCCATTTAATACTGAATCTACCGCTAAGGCGATATTTTCTCTTACTGTTCGCCAAGGTAAAAGCGAATAGTTTTGAAATACGACCATTCTATCTGGTCCTGGTTTTTTAATTCTTTGTCCTTCTAAAGTGACTAAACCTTCTGTTGGTAAATCCAAACCGGCAATCATATTTAAAAGCGTGGATTTACCGCAACCAGAGTGACCGATAAGAGAAACAAATTCGCCTTTTTTAATTTGGAGGTCAATACCTTTGAGGGCGATATATTGACCGCCACCAGTTAATTCAAAAACTTTATCAATTTGCTCAACGCCAACAAATATAGACATAATTTTGGTAATTGTTAGTTGTTAGTTGTCAGTTGTCAGTTGTCAGTTGTCAGTTGTCAGTTGTTATTTCTTTGTTATTAACTAATGACCACTGACTAAGTAGGTAAACACAATAAAACCAATCTTTGTAAAGAAAAGTAAAATCGCCCAAACCCTCTTCACTCTTGCCTTTTGCCTTTTGCCTCTTGCCTTGCCATAACGACAATTTTTAATGCTAACCTACTTAATGACTAAGAGGGTGTTTGAAAAGTTATGATTGCTGTATCAAATATTTTACCCCTCCCTAACCCTCCCCTTAGAGGGTGTTTGAAAAGTTTTGAATGTATAAATTGACCCCTCTCCAAACCTCTCCCCGACGCGGGGAGAGGCTTTGAAAACCCCATTCCCTGGTAGGGAAGGGGGGCAGGGGGGTTAGGTTTTTGGAGATTATGGGTTTCATCTGATACTTTTCAAACAACCTCTTATAAAGGGGAGGGAACTAGATTTTTATTGTTTCCCCCCTTTACAAGGGGAAAGGGGGTAACAATGTGATGAAAATTACGGGATACCACTTTTCAAACAACCTCTAATGACTAATAACTATTTCTGTTCACTTGGTAAAATCCAGTTTTGTAATGCAGCCATGAGTTTATCTAGGATGAGACCAACAACACCGATATAAACTAGTGCCAAAATTACTTCACTAACGTTGTTATTTTGATAAGCATCCCAGATAAAAAAGCCGATACCAACAATACCGGACATCACGATTTCTGCCGCAATAATCGCTAACCAAGCCAAACCAATAGCAATTCTTAAACCTGTAAAAATGTAGGGTAATGCTGAAGGAATTAAGATATTAAAGAAATACTCTTTTTTAGAAAGTTGCAGAACTTTAGCAACGTTGTTATAGTCTTGAGGAATTTGAGTTACACCCACCGCAGTGTTAATGAGAATCGGCCAAATTGCGGTGATGAAAATTACGAATAATGCGGCTGGTTCGTTTTGGCGTAATGCTGCTAGGGAAATAGGAACCCAAGCTAAAGGAGGTACTGTTCTTAATAACTGAAACAAAGGATCTAAAGCTTTTGACATGGTTCTATTAACACCAATCAAAACACCCAAGGCAATACCGACAATTGCCGCTAATGTGTAGCTAATAGCAACCCGTTGGAGACTAGCCCAAATTTGCCAAAAAAGTCCTTTATCAGTGCCTCCTTTGTCATAGAAGGGATACAGAATCAAGATCCAAGTGTCTTGAATAACTTGAATTGGTCCGGGTAATGTTGCCCCTGGAGTCCAAGAAAATAGTTGCCAAATAGTTAAGAAAATTAAAAGGGCAATAGCTGGGGGGATAAGTTCAGGAAGTTGTTTCTGTAAACCTGATAAAAATTTATTCTCTAATGTAGGACTTGTGGCACGTTTTTGGGCTATGGTCATGGATTTTTCCTCTAATTTATGAATGATTAATGGGTGTTTTGTGAAAATTAAATTTGCATTTTAAAAATCCGTGTAGAGACATTCTAAGTAGTGAGACAGAATTAATTACACAATGTCATTGCGTAAGTCTTGCGTGGCGTTAGCCATATGGAACGAAGTGAAATGAAGCAATCGCAAGGGTTGTGATTGCTTCCCTTCGTTCGCAATGACTGTAAATATTTTTGTCCAATTACTTATGTCTCTACATTTTCAGACAGGTCTATTGATTAAACACCTACTTTTTTAATTTTTAAACTCTTGAGATATTCTTCTGGTTTTTCAGGGTCGAATTTGACTCCATCAAAAAACTCTTCAACTCCACGAGATGTACTAGTGGGAATGTCAGCAGCAGGTATTCCTAATTCTTTAGCTGCTTCTTTCCAAATATCTTCGCGGTTCACTTTTTTGATTAATTCTTTAGCTTTGGCTGCACCATTGGTAATGTAATCTTTGGGTAAGAATCCCCAACGCACATTTTCAGTGATGAACCATAAATCATGACTTTGATAAGGATAAGAAACACTACCTTTTTCATCTTTCCAATAATAAGCAGCCATTGATTTATCATCAATTGTTCGACCATCACCCATGTCATATTTACCTTGGTATGGGTCAGCCAGAACTGCTGGGGAAGATAAACCAAAATACTTTTTAGCGGCGAGAATTTCTGCGGCTTCTTTGCGGTTATCAAAGTTATCTAGCCACTGTTGGGCTTCCATGACACCTTTTAATAAGGCTTTTGTGGCTTTGGGATTTTGGTCAACCCAATCACCTCTCATGGCAAAATATTCTTCGGGGTGATTTTTCCAAATTTCGGCTGTTAATGCCGCCATGAAGCCGATTTTGTCGTTAACCAGACGAAATGGCCAGGGGTCGCCAGTGCTGAAAGCATCCATTGTCCCGGTTTTCATGTTGGCGACAGTTTGCGCCGCTGGAACTGTTAATAATTTGACATCTGTATCCGGGTCAATGCCACTTGCTGCTAACCAATAACGAATCCATAAGTCTTGGTTAACGTGAGGGAATGTGAAAGCTGCGGTGAAGGGTGTGGAGGATTTGAGTTGGGCAAATAGGGGTTTAGCCGCATCGAGTTTTAAGCTAATACCTTTCCCTAAATGTTTGTTGGCGATCGCAATTGCATTACCATGTGTAACTAACTGAGCTAACACATACATGGGTATTGGTTTATTACCCTTAGTAATTTTTCCTTCTGTAATTAAGTGCGGCATGGGCATTTGCCATTGACCACCATCAATACCACCACCAGCAGAACCAATTTCTACGTTGTCTCTTGCTGAACCCCAAGAAGCTTGTTTAGAAATTTCGACATCTGACATCCCATGTTTAGTGAAAAAGCCTTTTTCTAAAGCAATTATTAATGGTGCAGACTCAACAATGGGAATATATCCAAGTTTAACTTTTGTCGTTTCTGGTTTTTGTTCGGGACTAATATTAGCTACTGCTTGAACACCAGATTTTGCAGAATTACCAGTGGTTTCTGGTGGGTTTCCTAAACAGCCTTTCAGTAATACGGCACTGGCAGAAACTCCAGCAGTGACAATAAATTTACGGCGAGTAATTTGATTCAAAAAGTCGGACATAACTAAATCTCCTACATTTACAAAGTTATTTTTTAGCCATAATTAGACATTAAAATTCAAGCAAAATCATAATATTTTCTTGCTAATGCCATAAAATAATTGCCTTTTCTAGATAAAAAAGCTGATTTAGGTATGGGGGCAAAGTTTAATTACTTTGGGTTTTTGGGTAAGATGGAAAACAACCTCTGAACCAATTAAAATCAGTTTACAGGTTTTTGCGGGAAATGGATCAACTTGGCAAGGTAATTATTAAATAAATATTAGATTAGACATATAAGTAAAAATTTATAGTCTGGACTTAATTTTGTGACAAGTTATTAATATATATTGCTTGATTGATGATAACGATTATTCTCAACTATGATTTCCGTAATTTTAGGTTGATTTAATCACATAAAAAAGGAGAGAAATAGACAATCCTGATGTTAACTATAGAATGACATCTTCATCCATAGATAAATTTGATGATAACCATTTTTGATAATGGAGAATTAGAGACTTCCAATCAAAAAAATATCCCAAAATTTCTTGTGGTGCGGGACGAATTGCCCGCTAATCATCAAGGACGGGCAAGGATGCCCATCCCACAAAATTGGATCATTTTTTTGTGGAGTTCTCTTACTACAGTAGAATTCAGGAGTCAGGAGTAAAACTGGCTTTGTGTATATATAAGTAGGTTGGCGTTAAAAATTGTCGTGATGGGAAGGGAACTCCAAAAGAGGTTTTGGGCAACTTTACTTTTCGTTACATATTACTCTTACAGCAGTTGCAGGTTGAATGCAATACAATTAAGGGCGCAGACCCTGCGCCCCTACAGGATTGGCGATGAAACTTTGTACCTCATAACAGCAGGAAGTGCTGTATGAGAAGCCGCTCCGCGTCTACAGTTTTTTCCGTTCACCTACTTAGTTATAGGAAGGGGATTATAGCTAAACAATGACAGGATCAACCTTTGCCAGTGATAATAGACGAAAAATCACATACTGATTACCAGCAAATATGAAACGTCGTGAATTTATAAATTGGGTGGGATTAGGTTGTTTAGCTAGTTCCTTACCTATCGCAATTGCAGCCTGTTCTCCCGAAACCAGTACATCAGCTAATCCTGGATCTAATGCTGCTACTAAAGGCTGGCAAAAGGTGGGTACGGTGGCACAATTAGACAAAACTGGTCAACTATTGCTGGAAAATTCCCCAATTGGTGCGGTATTAGTGGTTGGCACATCTAAAACCGCAAAAAATTTGATTGCTGTGAATCCAACTTGTACTCATCAAGGTTGTACGATCGACTGGAAAGCCAAAGAAAGCAAATTTGTTTGTCCCTGTCATGGAGCAAAATTTGCTCGTGATGGCAAGGCACAAGACGGACCCGCTAAAAAACCACTGAAAACTTACCAAGCCAAAATTGAAGGTAGTTCTGTCTTAGTCCAAGCAACTTGATCTTCCTAAAGAATTTTATATAGCAGGAAGTAGGGGCGCAGGCCCTGCGCCCAGTTAGTACAGGTCTTGCGCCCAGTTAGGAATATGAATTAAATAAAGTGCAAAAGTAGGGTGTGTTAGCGACAGCGTAACGCACCATTTCAGGTTAAGTCAGAATTGCAGGTTATTAAATTTGCGTTCCTTAGTACAAGTCCTGCGCCCAGTTAGTACAGGTCTTGCGCCCAGTTAGTACAGGTCTTGCGCCCAGTTAGGAGTCAGAAAAACATTCTTCTCCCTGTTCCCTGCTATATGAATCGCTATACAATACAACGCATCAATTCGGTATTCGCAAGTATTTTTGCTAATTTGGTTATGTAAATTAAATACTAGACAATTAATTAAATTAAATTAAAATTATACAAATAACCCGTTAAATTAATAAGAGCTATAATTTTATACTTAGGTTAAATCAAAATGCGTCTAGAGCAGTTGCAAGCCTTTTTGGCGATTGTTCAAACTGGCAGCTTTCAACAAGCAGCAAAACAATGTGGTGTGACTCAATCAACCATTAGTAGGCAAATTCAGGCATTAGAAGCAGATTTAGGGATAGAACTATTTCATAGAACCTCCCATGCCAAATTAACGTTAGGTGGTGAACGATTACTTCCTCGTGTACATAAAATCTGCCAGGAATGGGAGTTGGCTACACAGGAATTAACAGATTTAATTGGAGGAAAGCAACCAGAACTATGTATTGCGGCAATACACTCAGTTTGTGCTTCTTACTTACCACCCGTGTTACAAAAGTTTTGTCATCATTATCCAGATGTCCAATTGCGAGTTACATCATTAGGAAGCGATCGCTCTCTGAAAGTCCTCAAAGATGGTTTGGTAGACTTAGCAATTGTCATGCACAATCGCTTTCTGATCACAGGCAAAGAAATGGCTATAGAATTCCTATACGAAGAACCCATAGAAGTCCTCACCGCAGCCAATCATCCCCTAGCTGAATATGAGTCTATCCCCTGGTTAGAGTTAATTCGTTATCCTCAAGTAGTATTTAAGGATGGTTATGGAATGCAACGTCTGATTCAAGATAAATTTGAACAGATGAAAACTACACTTAAAACAGCTTTAGAAGTAAATACCCTAGATGCCTTTCGGGGGGTAGTTCGTCAAGGAGAACTCATTGCCTTACTGCCCCAGTCAGCACTCATAGAAGCCAGATATGACCCCACTCTGGCTGTCCGTTCCCTCTGTGAAAATAGTAATTTAGGTCATAATTCCCCCCTGACTCGTCAGGTAGTCATGGTAACAACTCAAGATCGTCTCCACATTCCTCCCATACAATATTTTTGGCAACTTGTCAAGGATAATATTCCTGGAAATTCTAGCAAGAGTTAGGAGTAAAAGAGAATTGTGGAAGGAGTTTCATGATCAATTTGAGCCTATACAGCACTTTTCCTTTAAAATTGCCTTTTTCCACTAACAACTGATAATTAACAACTAACAAATGACTAATAAATTTCGGGAATTTATCCAAAAAGTAGGTAGTGGAAGTCACACATCAGATCATTTAACCCGTGCTGAAGCAGCTACTGCGACAAAAATGATGTTATTATCTGAGGCGACACCAGCACAAATTGGCGCGTTTTTAATTGCCCATCGGATTAAGCGCCCTACTGGGGAAGAGTTAGCAGGAATGTTAGATGCTTACTATGAACTAGGTCCAAAATTGTCGGCAATAGCCCAACCTGTCATCGTTTTGGGTATGCCCCATGATGGCAGAACCCGTACTGCACCCATCAATATCATTACGTCTTTGTTATTAGCTACTGCGGGTCAACCTGTAATTATGCACGGCGGAGATCGCTTACCCACAAAATATGGTTTACCTTTAATCGAGATTTGGCAAGGTTTAGGAATAGATTGGACTGGTTTATCACTGGAACAAACCCAGGGGATTTTTGAAGAAACAGGAATTGGCTTTATTTACACACCCAAACATTTTCCTTTAAATCAAACTCTGTGGGAATATCGTGATCAATTGGGGAAACGTCCACCGTTAGCAACAATGGAGTTAATTTGGTGTCCATACATGGGGGAAGCCCATATTATTGCCGGTTTTGTTCATCCACCCACGGAAGCAATGTTTCAAGCCGCTTTAGGATTACGTGGGATGACAAAATATACTTTTGTTAAGGGCTTAGAAGGTAGTTGTGACTTACCACGCGATCGCACAGCCATTATCGGTTTATCTTCATCAAATCCAGAAACATTAACCCGTCTACAACTTTCACCCCGTGAATATGGCTTTACTACTAAAAATGTTCCTCTAACTACTACAGAAGAACTCATTCAAGATATGCAAGGGGTTTTGACGGGAAAAGCCAGCGAATTAATGCAAACAGCCCTCTGGAATGGTGGTTTTTACCTATGGCGCAGTGGGATTTGTCCAGATATGCAAGCTGGTATAGACAAAGCCGCCGAATTAATTACCAGTGGTCTATTAGCTGCTAAACTGCACCAAATCAAGATGTTGCTGAGTTAAATTTATAACCCATTCTTTCTTCTAACTCCTGACTCGGTGACTCCTACTATTCCTAATTAATCCGCTTACTAAGCAGATCATCATAATGTCGCACTTCTAATAGCTGGTTTTTTTCACCCACAATGACAACAGTAGGAGAGTAACATTTTAACTCTTCCATAGTAAACTGCCCGTAAGTCATTATAATCAAGCGATCGCCAACTACGCCTAAACGTGCGGCTGCTCCATTCAATTCAATAGCTCCTGAATTAGCTGGAGCGGATATGGCATAAGTAATAAAACGCTCGCCATTAGCAATATTCACTACTTGTACTTGCTCGTAAGGGAATATACCAGCTTTTGCCAAGAGAACCTCGTCAATACTAATACTGCCCACATAATTAATATTTGCCGCTGTGAGTGTACAGTTATGAATTTTTGCTGATAAGAGAGTGCGCTGCATTTGATTTTAAATTTTTTTTGCAACCAGTGAGAGATTCGGGAATGAGATCAGTAGGTTGTTACTGAATTATTCCACAATTATTGGT
>NZ_VILC01000103.1:11056-15327 GCF_009712065.1 Aphanizomenon sp. UHCC 0183
CTGAGCAAATGAGTGTTTCTTATTTGCTCCCTGTTCCCAGTTAAGAGTTCCCTGTTCCCCTCTTTTGTAATTCACATTACCATTACCCATAGTCTATTATGCTTTAGCTTTAGCTGCTTGAATGAACTTTTCTACTAAGGGGGCTACCTTATCAACATCCTGCCAACCGAGAATTTGTGTTACCTTTTTTTCCAAATTTTTATAACTACGGAAAAATTCGGCAATTTCTTCCAGTTTATGAGGGGCTATGTCTTTAAGGGACAATACATGAGCATAGCGCGGATCTTTATCGGGAACACAAAGAATTTTTTCATCGCGATCGCCACCATCAATCATTTCCAAATAACCAACCGGTCTAGCGGCAATAACGCAACCGGGAAATGTTGGCTCATCCATGATCACCATACCATCTAACGGATCGCCATCATCAGCCAAGGTATTGGGGATAAAACCATAATCATAAGGATACTTAACTGAAGAATAGAGAACCCGATCTAGGGCAAACGCTTGTAAATCCTTATCGTATTCGTATTTATTTTTACTTCCACCAGCAATTTCAATCAGGACATTAATTACACCTGGCTTTGGTTGGGCGGGAATCAAAGATAAATCCACAATAAAACTCCTTTACTAAAAGTGAATCAGCGGTAGCAGCCATTTTCGCTCCCAGTGTAATATCTTAAAACATTGTGGATCTCTTCCTCAACATTCCTTCTAAAATACTGGTAAATTTCATAAGAGAAATCCACAAAAAAGATGATCCTAGTGCTTACGCATTGACAAAGTTTTCTAAATATGTAATGTAGATTTTATCTCTTGTAGGGTGCGTCAGACCCAATAATTTGGTAAAAAACAGATTTCCTCTATCTGACGCACCCTACTCAATATGTAATGTGGATTTTATCTCTTGTAGGGTGCGTCAGACCCAATAATTTAGTGAGGGACTTCCAAGAAATAAATTATCCTGATTAACCAACCACGGAGGCGCAGAGGACACAGAGGAATAAGGGTTTGAGAGATTTTTGCGTTAGGTGGTTTATCGGTTGTTAAGAGATTGCTTCCTTTCACTCGCAATGACAACTCATGCAGCACAGGTTTATTAGAGACTTCCAATCAAAAAAATATCCCAAAATTTCTTGTGGTGCGGGACGAATTGCCCGCTAATCATCAAGGACGGGCAAGGATAAGGATGCCCATCCCACAAAATTGGATCATTTTTTTTGTGGAGTTCTCTAAATGACCCACAAAAAAGGCTCAAGAAGAAAACTCCCTACCCCTAATCCTCTGCTTTACAGCAAATTGTCATCAAACCCGGAACAAGAACCCCACCCCCAACCCCCTCCCCGCAAGCGATGAGGGGGCTAAGATGTACCTCATAAGATTGGAAATTGCTGTAAGTCTTAAATTCTGCTGTATATTCTAATCTCCACGAATAGGTAGATTGTAAGTTAAGGATGGTTGATTGTTTTCAACATTAACAGAAGAATAGTGGGCAATGATAAATACTGGTAAAGTGAGAGTGATCAAAGCGATCAGTGTTCCCACGATGTCTGCCAAACGCTGGGAATATGTATCGGAAGAATTGGCAGACGGGCTATTTAAATTCATACAAAGTTGCAATTAATTCAGAATCACGAGTAGGTTGACTCTCTGGAAAAGAGTGTCTATACTATTCTAACTATTTTTTTACTATAAACCGTAATGTCAGGGATGACTGACATTTTTGATCATTCAGAAATTCCGTAGGGGCGCAGGGCTTGCGCCCAGGGATTGATATATCCTGCGCCCCTAAATTGGTGATTACACCAAAACTATGCAGCTACTTTTTGTTCTGTAGTTGATTCTTCAGATTGTGGAGACTCTTGTTTTTCTTGATTTCCCTGTTCTGAATCACTGTTTGGTTGAACTAGTTGGAGGTGAATATTATTCACTTGATTAATGAATAGTTCTATTGCCTGACTTACTCTTTGTTGTTGTTTACCTTCTTCTGAAATATCATAACAACGATAGGCTGGGCTAATTCCCAAAATAAACTTTTCCTGTTCAGCTTCTAATAATTCAACGGCTTTGTTAGCAGCCATCCAATTTTTCTCAAAAGGAAATGAGGTAACGATACTAGCAACAATGGAAGCAACGGCTGGGCAAATAACAGGCAGCCATTTTAACCAACTTTGTCCTGCCTCTAATTTATCTACCAACACTAAAATCGGTGTCACACCTGACAAAATAACGGTAGAAATTTGCAAAACATAGTAAAGAGTTCTGGCAAGATTTCGAGAACTTTTATAGTCGTCAATCAACTCTTGACAATATTCTAAAGCTTTGGCTCGTGCTGGTAAAACTGTATTATAGTCCAATGTAGTACCATTGCTTAATAGAGATGTATAGAGTTCAGCTTTTTTGGAAAGCTCAGTTTTTTGTGATTCCTTTTTAGCATTATTTACCGATTGTCTATTGAAAAGAAATAAACCAATCGAAACAGTTAAAGCAACGGAGGCAGCAGTTACATATTGTGGATTACTAGAATCAACATAAATAATGAAGCCTGATGTTATCGCAACTGCGCCTAATAAGTAATCAATCAACTTGAAAAAAAACAACATATTTTTGCCTGGTGTAGTTATTGGGATAATGTTGAATTTGTGACTGAGAAAAGTTGTTGCAAAATGGTACTTTTACAATTACAAACAATGATGTATATTACACGAAAGTAACAATATTGACAAGTTGTACTAACTGTCAATATTGTCAATAGTATAATTTAACGCTTAAATAGCCGTGCTATATCTTTTGCGCGTACCTATGGCTAAGGTTAAAACCAAAAATGTTAAACCTCCTGCTAGATATAAAGGATAGCCATAGGTAATGGGTTGGGATTGGTGAACTATCATCCCCGCAATCACTGGACCAATACCGTTGGAAATACTTAAATAGGATGCGTTTAATCCTAATACAGTTCCCTGATCTTGTGGTCGAGCATTGAGAGAAATCAATGTACTAATCATGGGTTGGACTAGGGCATTAAAAAGCGCAAATAGGATGCTAACTACAATAAAATAATTGATGCTAGGCCAAACAGGCATTAACAAAAATGATAAACTGCGAACAAATAAGCCTAAAAATAATATCTTGACAACATTGAATTTACGACTGAGGACAGATACTCCCCAAGTTTGCATGATTACTCCTAATGTGCCAAAAACTAAAAATAAGAGTGTTAAAGATTTATTATTTTGATGTAAAACTTGGATAAAGTATGGTTGAAAGGCATAGGTGAACATGGTAAATGTTGTCCCGGTGCAAAAGTTAATGAATAATAAAATGCCAATTCCTGGCATGGCAAATCCTTTAATTAAATTTTCTAACCCTAAATCAAAGATATTCGTAGCCTTTGGAGATTTATTTTGTAAGGTTTCTGGTAATAAGAAGATTGTCATTAACATCGCTATCATAGCAACTGCACCGGAAACTAAAAATGCCGTTCCTAAAGAAATTTGCTGTGCTACTAAACTCATAACTGGACCAACAATAAATCCTAATCCCATCGCCGCACCATAAATCCCAAATGCCTGAGCGCGATTTTTTTGGCTGGTAACATCAGAAATAACGGCTTGGGCAACTGAAGCATTTCCACCTGTGATACCATCTAAAAATCTGGCGAAAAATAGTAATGTTGCTGTTGTCGCAGTTCCTGCGATAGTATTAGCAATTACTGTTCCTGCTAAACTGATTATTAATAATGGTTTCCGCCCAAATCTGTCGGAGAGTTTACCAATTACAGGAGTGGCGAAAAACTGAGCAATAGAATATGTTGAGAATAATAAACTGGTTTGGAAATCATTTAAACCAAATTGTTTACCATAAAGATAAATTATGGGGATGAGAATTGTAAAACTCAGGGAATTAATAAAGGCAATTAAGGCGGTAATCCAAAAAATTCGATTCATTTTTGATTAAATATATTTATCTTTAGTCATCTTACCATTGACCAGACTTTTACTTACTGCTCATAAAATTTAAATTACAGAGATTTCTTTGCAAGCCAGAAAAACACTTACATTCACGAGTTCATATTCAAATCCATAATGGACAATTCAAAATTATGGGTATGGGTGCATGGCATTCCTATTGGTATGATCCTTCCCATCTGTTACTGACGATTCCTTGGATTGGCTTTTTTTTGCCGATTTGTGGCGCTTATGTGGCTATTAATGTTTCATTTGCGATCGCTTAGGGACTTCCAAATAAAAAAATACTCAACCACCTAACGC
>NZ_VILC01000104.1:0-7584 GCF_009712065.1 Aphanizomenon sp. UHCC 0183
GTTAGTCATTGGTCATTGGTTTACAGTAAGGAACAACTGACGACTGACTGTTTTGCGATCATTGTCCAAACACTACCCCAGGACTTTGGTGGTATCTGCTAGTATTTATAGGCGCGTTCTAAATGAATTTAGGTTCAAAATTTAGAAAAAAAGCCATATAGAACTCTTATTCTGACTTCTGACTCCTGACTCCTGACTCCTGACTCCTGGGCAGGGTTTCCCTGCCCCCACTGCTTAAAATTATTTTTTGATAATAATCTTCCAGTTGTTGTGTAGCCGATTTCCAGCCCCATTTCTCTGCTTCGGCACGGGCGTTTTTACGGATAATAGCTATTTCCTGCCGTTGTTTTAACAGACGTATAGTAGCATTAATTGCCTCTTGAATATCAGCTTGTGGATCAAAAAGATATCCATTTACACCATCTGTGACAATATCAGGGATGCCTCCAGAATGGGCTGCTACCACTGGACATCCGGCAGCCATAGCTTCTAGCAGCACTAATCCGAGTGTTTCTGTGCGGGAAGGAAAAATAAAAGCATCAGCACTGGCAAAGGCAGAACCTAATTCTTTACCCATGAGATAACCGACAAAATAAGTATTTGTCCCAGCAAAGTGTTTTTCCAAAACTTGACGGTGAGGTCCATCGCCGACTAATGCTAATCTGGCATTGGGAATGGCTTCTAAAATTGGTTTAATGCGTTCGATTTCCTTTTCAGCCGAAAGACGACCAACATACAATAATAAAGGGCTATCTGGATGATTTTGGGAAAGATGCGATCGCATTTCCGCACTAACTAAATCAGGATGAAATAATTCTGTATCTACTCCCCGTTGCCATAAATCACACCTTTCAATCCCATGGGTGGAAAGTTCCTTTACCATTGCCGTAGAGGTACACAAATTTAACTCAGCCTGATTATGACCGAGCTTTAACAACTCCCATAGTAACCCTTCCAACATCCCCAATCCGTAATGTTGCAGATATTGGGGCAAATGGGTATGGTAAGAAGCCACCAAAGGAATTTTGAGAACTTTACTATAAAAAATCCCTGATAGTCCGAGAACTGCGGGATTAACAACATGAATAATATCTGGTTGAAACTCTTCCAATGCGTGACCAATGGCAGGGCGAGGCAGTGCCATTTTCAACTCTGGATAAAGAGGTAAGGGAAAGCCACTAACCCCGTAAACTTTCGCCCCTTTATGTTCAGTGATGCCACCTTCAGGGGCAAATACCAAAACTTGATTGCCAAGACGTTGAAGATGGTCAACGGTATGACGAAGACGGGTAACAATGCCGTCAACTTTCGGTAAAAAGGTTTCTGTAAATAGGGCTATTCGCATATCAAATTATCAGGAGTTCAGAAGTTACAGAAGTTGTAGAAGTTCAGAATAGGAGTAGAAGGACAGGAGAGAAGGACAGGAGAGAAGATTTCTTTCTTGTTCCTTCTTTCTCCTAAACTCCTGATAGCGTTTACGTAGTGTGCCGAAGGTATAGCGTGGCGTTAGCTATACTCTTGATAGCGTTTACGTAGTGTGCTGAAGGCATAGCGTGGCGTTAGCCATACTCCTGATAGCGAAGCGTGGCGTTAGCCATACTCCTATTTTCTATTTTCTATTTTCTATGCCAAGAGACTTTGGGGAGAATCTGTTTGTGATCAACTCGGTTCTGATACTTGTCAGCAAAGTTTAAAAGCGAATCAAGTAGGGAATCAGAGAGCAGGTGAGGTTGTAAGCCCAAATCCAAGAGTTTGGTGTTTTTCGCGTTGAAATAGTGTTCTTCCTTCTCCACTCTGGGGTTATCTATGTGGTTAATATCCACATTCAATCCCATAGCGTTGCCGGCTTTTTTCACCATCATCGCCAAATCACCGACGCTAAATAGTTCGGTAAATTGGTTAAACACACGGAATTCTCCCGGTTCAGCAGGATTAGCGATCGCTAATTCAATACATCGCACCGTATCCCGAATATCCAAGAAGCCACGAGTTTGTCCACCTGTACCGTAAACAGTGAGAGGATGTCCCACGGTAGCTTGAATACAGAAGCGATTCAGTGCTGTACCAAATACACCATCATAATCCAATCGGTTAATTAACAGTTCGTCCATCCCCGTTTCTTCAGTTAGGACACCGTAAACAATCCCCTGATTTAAGTCTGTAGCCCTTAAACCCCAGATCCGGCAAGCAAAGTGGATATTATGACTATCATGGACTTTACTCAAGTGATACATAGAACCAGGCTGTTTCGGATAGGGCAAAGTATCCTTACGTCCGTTATGTTCAATCGTGATGTATCCCTCTTCAATATCAATGTTGGGAGTTCCATACTCACCCATTGTTCCCAATTTCACCAAATGGCAATCTGGGAAATCTTCCCGCATGATGTACAGCAAATTCAACGTACCAACCACATTATTGACTTGGGTAAGAACAGCGTGTTCACGGTCAATCATGGAAAATGGCGCTGAACGTTGCTCACCAAAATGCACGATCGCAGTTGGTTGAAATTCGTGTAAAGCTTTGTGCAGAAACTCGTAATTAGTAATATCGCCGATAAACAGATCAATAGACTTACTAGTCAAATCCTGCCATCGCTGGAGACGTTTCTGAATTGGTGCGATTGGGGTAAGGGTTTCTACACCCAGTTCATTATCCCAGTGTCGCCGCACCAAACTATCTAAAATTCCAACTTCGTAACCTCGATTAGAAAGGTAAAGCGCGGTTGCCCAACCGCAATACCCATCACCACCAATAACCAGGACTTTCATCTTTACCAGTTTTTACTCGCTGATAGCTAAATCTATCAGGTTTGTGTCCCCTCTTCATCATTAAATTCTCACTAAGGCAGTAAATAAATCCAAAATCCAAAATCCAAAATTCAAAATTACTTCTGTCCCTTACCTAACCATTAACTACTGACAACTAACCACTAACTACTGACTAATTTTATACTCCTGGGCGATGTAGTAAAACAGCCGATAATAATTTGGAAAGTCTTTGCTACCGCTTTGTCCTTGCCAGTGATACTCCAATTTCTCTTGGCTAATAGTCAATTTGATCACAGTCACCTTTTCCCCCGCCTCTACAGCCAATACCCCAGCAAAACCTTGGTGAGTCCGAAAATTAGGGACTGGCTGAGAATTTTCAGTTAAGGATTTTAATACAGGCTTACTTGCATAAGCACGAATTTCCACATTCTTTTGGTTTGGTGAAACTAAAACAACACCATCACTATTGTCTGGGTTTCCTAACACCTGCCAAGTATGCGGATAAGGAAACTCAAAACCATAACGCCTATTTCCATATATATTCCATCTTGTATCTTGAAACTGGGGGTTATTAGCATTACACCCCCAAAAGATCATCCCGACCCCCACACTCGAAATCATAGCGCACAGCGCCTTTTTTACTTGTATTGCACCCCAAGGCTGTTTCATCATTCAGTTTTAACTCATATAATAATTTTCGAGCATATTAGAGAAACTGTCAGAATCAGGATGTCCAGGATTAAAGGATGAACAGGATGAAACCTGGAATTTCATCACCAATAGACATCTCCAAAAATTAAAGATACTTGACCTGAAAACCCTGTAGAGACGTTCCATGGAACGTCTCTACAATCTTTTTTGGAGATGTCTAATTACCAATTATCAACAAGATCCCCGAATTCTCAAAGAAATCGGAGATCTGAAACTCTCAAGGATGAATCGGAAATTGATACTCAAATTATGATTACGGACGGGTAGAATTTTGGAAAATAGGTTGATTTTGAAACCAATCCTTACCCACTTGGATAGTAATGTCAGAGCTAATATTACCTGTGCTTTCTACGCGCACTTCTCCAAATCCCAACAGACTACGAATTAATTCGGCACTGCCTCCGTCTCCTTGTTGTGCGACAATGTGGGTTACATCTAAGGGTTGTCCCCAGGGTTTAGAGACGAAGATATTGGTATAGCCGGCTTTCTCCAATGTTTTAATGAGGGGACGCAATTGAGAGCGATTACTAGGTCGCGCTTCGCTATCGCCTCCTGTACTATCCTGAATAGCTATACGCAAACGACCAGGCTCACTAAATGATGTTTCTGTGGTCTTTGCTTCTAGACCAAAATGCTGAGTCATTAATTTAGCAATATTCCGCCCATCTGGAACCCAGTAGCTGGCATCAAACTCACGATTTTCGCTAAAGCGTCCAGGCAGCATTAACATTTGCATATTTGCGCGATTGATTTTTGAACCAAAACCAACCAGTGCTATTAATTCTTCAACGGATAAGTTGGTATCAATATTTTCCTTAACCACATTGAGAATATCTGGTAACTTCGTGATGGTTGTCGGGTTAAGAGTCTGTTCGATTAAAGCCCGCAACACCGTTTGCTGCCGCTGAATTCGCCCAATATCGCCCAATTCATCATGGCGATAGCGGAGTAATTGCAACGCTTGTTCACCATTGAGATGTTGTTGACCCGCTTTTAAATTAATGTATAAATGCTGGGAATCGTCCCGATATTTCATATCTTTGGGGACATAAATATTCACTCCGCCCAAAGCTTCAATTAGCTTACTAACACCCAAGACATTAATCCGAACGTAGCGATCAATTCCTACTCCACCCAAAAGATTACTAACGGTTTTCGCCGTCAAAGCTGGACCACCATCCACATTAGCCGCATTAATTTTTTTGACTCCATGCCCTTCAATTTGTGTACGGGTATCTCTAGGAACAGAAAGCATGACTACTTTTTTGGTCTCTGGATCAAATTTGACCAGCAGCATCACATCAGAAAGACCGTCAAAAGAGTTAATCTGGGGCAAATAACGCAGATTTTTGGTTTCGGATGGGGGATTTTGGACATCTGGAGGTAGTACACTCATGCCCATTAACAGGATATTAACAGGACGAGTTAGCTGAGAAAATTGTAACCCATTGCCAGAAATACTGTCGCTATCAAATACTGCTTCTTCCTGGGGACTAAGTTGAGCTTGTTGTAAAGGCGTACTTTCCCAAGAAACAGCTAATAATGCCCCTGCAAGTCCTGATACTATGGCAATCCCCCCCATACCCACCGCAAACCATAGCCACCGTCCCGATTTAGACGGGCGAGAATTTTTTCCTTGACCCTTATATTTAGCTTTTGCTGCTCTTTGTTGTGCTGCTGTTGTTTTTTGACTAGTCACAGACTTCCTCTCACCTACGATTTTAAATAAACTAAATTTGCCGATCAATACATCTAAAACAAATCAGACTATAATAGCCAACTCTTGATCAGTTTGCTATAAAAAACTGCTAAATATGGTAATCATGAACTAAATTCCTTTTAATTGCAGCAGGAGTCAAGGAGTCAGGAGTCAGGAGTCAGGAGTCAGGAGTCAGGAGGAAGAAAGAAGAAGGAAGAAGGAAGTAAATAAATTTATACCCCCTGCTCCCTGCTCCCTGCCCCCTGCTCCCCTGCTCCCCTGCTCCCCTGCCCCCTGCCCCCTGTTCCCCGGTTAATATTTCCGCCATACTCGTTCTGCCAAGTTGCTAAATCCCGGTAAACGGGAGGATTTACCTTGAATGACCCGAAAAATCAACCAAATACTCACTAAAAAATAACCAGAAGTCAGGAAACTATTGAGGATTAAAAAGCGAAGTGTCAAAAAATTCGTTACTGATCCAGTAGTTAACAATAAATAACCTAACATCCAGATAAAAGCCAAGGTAATAGACAAACGACTGATTGCCAGTTGATCCCGACTACCCTGCCGCTGATAGAGAGTCCACAGGGAGGGAAAAAAGCCGATAATGGGAATCAAATACAGAACGAGTTGTGTTTTTGAGATATCTGTATCTTTTGAGGGCAAGTTATCCATAGTGGTTGATGTGATCATAAACTAGAGATGGTGAATAATAGTCGTTAAGTTAGAGATAAATAACTTAAGTTACTTGTTAGGTAGGAGGCAATTAATAATTGATAATTTTCATCACCTATTATCTGCCTCAACGAGATTAATACTTGGTCAAGCAGAAACCCATTTAGTTATATAGTGTAATTACTTAAAAATGCAGACACGCAAGCTACTCAATTGGTGGCAAACACTGACACCTATAGCCAGATTTTTAGCGATCGCCCTACTTGCGCCCCTATTAGTTCTGAATGGTTGGGCTATTGCCGCAATTTTCAATTATTTTCACTCCCTGATTGTTATTTTAGTCGGAGCTTCCGTATTAGCATTTTTACTCAGCTACCCCGTGAGTTGGATGGAAAATCACGGAGCGAAACGAGAGCAAGTAGCCATTCTTGTATTTTTGTTAGCATTATCCATTTTATTAGCTCTAGGTGTCACCCTGTTTCCTCTCGCCCTGACTCAAGCTCAACAACTGGTGGCGCGGTTACCAGAATTAATAGACTCAGGACGTTCTCAATTAATGATCCTCAATGAAAAAGCAGAAGGTGCTGGTTTACCAATCAACCTCGATGCTTTAGCCGCACAAATCAACGATCGCGTCAAAGGACAATTACAGGCGATCGCCGGACAGGTGCTAAATTTAGCGGTGATCACTGTTACCAGTCTGCTCGATTTCCTGCTGACAATGGTATTAACCTTTTATTTATTACAGCATGGCGGTGAACTTTGGCAAAGTTTAGTAGAATGGCTACCTGGTAAATTTCGCGCCCCCTTCTCCAAAACAGTTCGTTTAAGCTTTCAAAACTTTTTTATCACCCAACTAATCCTCTCAACCTGCATGGCTTCTGCCCTAATTCCCACCTTTTTATGGCTAAAAGTTCCCTTTGGTCTATTATTTGGGTTAACTATTGGAGTCATGGCACTTATCCCCTTTGGTGGTTCTGTAGGTATCGCCCTAACCACCTCTTTAGTTTCACTTCAAGATGTTTCTATGGGCGTAAGGGTATTAATAGCAGCCATAATTGTCCAGCAAATTCTGGAAAATCTGATTGCACCCCGAATCTTAGGTAGTTTTACTGGGTTAAACCCCGTGTGGATTTTAATTTCTGTCTTAACTGGAGCGAGAATTGGCGGACTTTTAGGTGTAATTGTCGCTGTTCCCTGCGCTGTGGTTATTAAAAGCATCATCAATGCCATTCGTCCCTCAACACTTAATCTGGACACAGAAGACTCTCACCCCGATGACAAATCTGCACCCATGACACCAGAAACATCTCCGAAAATAGAGCCTAATAATTCTTTGAGTATTTCATGACATACTCATCCGCCATATTGCTCTCAAAGTAGATTATCGTCCGGTAAAAATCCTAGTTCGGCATTGGGTAGATAAGATTTAGTAAAAACGTTATTGCTGTTATCTATCGGGAAGCAAACGCACCTAATAGCATAACACCAGCGGCTGCTAAAACATAACGTCTGCCCAAACTTACCCCATAACGTCGTTGCAGAAAATTGGTTGTGACAGAATTCATCCTTTTACCTCAATTACTCCAGATTTTCAGGTGTCTATTACAAAAGACGTTGCTAATCTCCTAATTGTTCACTATCTCATCCACAGATTCATAAATCCTCAATTGTTACAGTTTTGGTAACAACTGTTCCCTGTTCCCTGTTCCCAGTTAAGAGTTCCCT
>NZ_VILC01000104.1:7737-14509 GCF_009712065.1 Aphanizomenon sp. UHCC 0183
GTTCCCTGTTCCCAGTTAAGAGTTCCCTGTAGATAAACATCAATTATTCTTACTCACCAATACAATACAAACCCCCACGTCTTCCCCGCACCGACATCACTTGTATTCATTGCTTTCCATAAATCCTCTGTTTTTACCTAAACAGGTGGATATTTATAGCGCGAAACATCCATAATTAAAAATCTATCTGTTAACTCGTTATATGCAGCTAAAGGCGAAATATGTCCACCTCGTTCTTGACCAATTTCCTGACGTAAATAGTTAATATTGACACTCTCACTGGCTAAAGCCACTGAGATTCTACTGACAGAATTAGATTAAGGGTTTAGCCCAATCCAATCTCGCTGCGACCGCCAAACGCCGCCTAGACGCTCAAAACAACTGCCAATTAAGGTGTCGAAATTGCGCTTACTTTTATTGTTTTCAGTGTTTTCAGAATCCATCACTAAGCCAAGACTCGGTACGCTCCACACCCTGCCATTACTCGCTCTTTTTTGTCAATACTGCCGTTAGGACTTGAACCTAACCGTTGTTTCTTATGAGCCGGGATTTCTCCGTACTAGGATGCTTCAACACATAGATGTTTTTTTGTTCTTACTCACGATTTAATTGTAACATACCACAGGGATTAAAATCCCTCGTGTCGCTTATATCTCAGGTCTAAAGACACTGAGTTTTACGCTTACCGGATGTCTCTATAAAATCTATCATAGCCCCCTCATCGCTTGCGGGGAGGGGGTTGGGGGTGGGGTTCTTGTACCTCCATAAGAATGGGGTAGGCACGGGGGCGCTACCCCTACAGCAAATCCTGTAATTTCAATTATTTCTAAATCAAAATTCCCGCAATTCCCGCAGTAATAAAACCTGCCAATAATCCGCCAATCATAGTCCTTAAACCCATACGGGCTAAGTCTTGTTGACGGTTCGGCGCTATTCCTGTCATCCCACCAATAGTAATGCCAATTGAGCCAATATTAGCAAAATTACATAAGGCATAGGTAGTAATAATAGCTGAACGTTGAGAAATTTCTTGTTTCTTAATCAGTTCTCCTAAATCCAAATAGGCGATAAATTCATTAAGAATCGTCTTTTTACCTAATAATGCTCCAACTTGTCCACAGTCAGCCCAAGGTATACCCATTAACCAGGCTACGGGAAACATAATTAAAGATAACATCCCTTCTAAGGATAATTGCGGATAACCTGCCAACGTTCCCAACCAACTTAAACTAGCATTCACAGCAGCTAATAAACTCAAAAAAGCAATTATTATTACCCCAACATTAACTGCTAATTTTACCCCATCAATTGCCCCAGATGTGGCTGCATCGAGAACATTAACATAATTACTTTTGATGTCTATATTAACTTCTTCCGTAGTTTCCGATACTTCTGTTTCTGGATACATTATTTTTGATACTATCAAGGCAACAGGAGAAGTCATAAAAAAAGCAGCAATTAAATGTTCTGGTGGAATCCCAAAGGACAAATAAGCACCTAGTACACCCCCAGCAATGGTAGCAAAACCACCAGTCATGACGGCGTGCAATTCAGATTTTGTCATGTTTGCTAGG
This sequence comes from Aphanizomenon sp. UHCC 0183, assembly GCF_009712065.1. NCBI lineage: Bacteria > Bacillati > Cyanobacteriota > Cyanophyceae > Nostocales > Aphanizomenonaceae > Aphanizomenon > Aphanizomenon sp. UHCC 0183. The sequence goes on from NZ_VILC01000104.1 coordinate 9,312, forward strand.
TAAGGTTTGACCATGAGTGCTGCTTCTGTTGGTCCCAAGAAGATATTTCCCGCACAGGATAAAGATTCAGAACCTGATGTTTTCATGGTTTTCATCATGAACCATGCTAGGGCATTGACAACTCTTTGCAAAATGCCATAGTAATAAAGAATACTGATAAATGATGAGAAAAAGATAATTGTGGGGAGAATTTGAAAAGCAAACAGATGATCTTTGAAGTTTTCACCAAAGACGAATTTTGCACCAACATCAGAAAAAGCTAAAAAGTTACCAACTATATTTCCCAAGGATTTAAATAAGTTCAAACCCCAAGCGGTTTTGAGAATGACTATAGCTAAAATAAATTCTAACCCCAATCCCCAGGCGACTGTCCGCCAACGCACGGCTTGACGATTCACGGACAGGGCGTAGGATATACTAATAAAAACGCAAATGCCTAAAAATGAAATAGTGCGTTCCATATTCAATGTTTCAATATTTTCAGCAAATAAGCTTCAGCGTAACTTAATTTCAGGTAAGTAATTGGACAAAAATATTTACAGTCATTGCGAGGGAAGGGAAGCAATCACAACCCTGGCGATTGCTTCATTTCACTTCGTTCCATATGGCTAACGCCACGCAACGCTTACGCAATGACATTGTGTAATTAATTCTGTCTCACTACTTATTAAGTTCCACATTGGCTGAGTTGCGCGGTGTTTTTTGCTAGAATGCTGCTAATTTTATTAAAATGACAGTATATTTGCTGGTTTAATCAGTCTTAAATATGAAGGAATAATTAAAAATATACAAAACTTAAATAAATTGTTATTACAGAACTATGCAAATGGGAATAAAGAGTGTATATTGGTTTCAACTTCAGTATACCGAAACATTTATAGTCTACCAATTATGGGATGCCCCTAGTTCACAACTCAAATGAACTGGGGGTATCTGTGTTTTTGGGAACAGGGGAAAAATTTTCTTCTTCTTCCTGCTTCTTCCTGAATGGGCGTAAGCCCTGCGCCCCTACCTTCTCCTTATCGCCAACCTAACCAGCGTAAGCAAGGGACAATTAGGTAATGGCTTATACTCAGGGAAAAGCTGATTAAGATACTCACTAAACTAAAAAAACCTATGGGTGAAAATACATCAAGCCCTTGTGGTTGACTGGAAAAATGGAATAAATTTAGTCCTAACCCTAAACGCACGAAAATGGCTATGAGGTTGGCACTTCCTAAACCTGCAATGACAGCGTAGGCGATTTGATGACTGCGAAGACCTAAACCAAGGGTTAATAGGGGAAGTGAGATTAAAATCCATGTGACTAAGCTTTCCGCCGGATTTGGAGTGGTGATGAATTGACAAGCTATCCAGCCTAAACTGTAGCCAATTAAGCCCATTAAAGCTGTGATCAGAAACCGCCGCTTTTGTCCAAAACAGCCTGATAAGGTTAATCCCCAACCTGTTCCCAAACCTGCAAAACCATAAACTATACTTTCTGCGGCTATATAAGGTTGTTTTTGGACTAATGTTGGTAATGGATAGGTTAGTAATTCTAGCCAGCGATCGCCTAAACTGGTATGGTAAGCCAGGACAAAACCAATTATAGTCCCGATTCCCGCGCAGATACTTGTCAGTATCATTACCCAAACAGTCGCCAAACAGGCAGATAAAAATTTGTATATTCCCTGAATTATTAATAAAGTAGTATTACTTATAGCTTGGGTAAATTCAGTGATTGATTGGACAACAGATTTACCCGGACTGCTGAATAAACCTGGCTGTGAAGATGACGAGGCGATACTTAGTAAGCGTTTATGAATAATAGCTGCATTGGCTGGACGTAATCGCACATCATCTTCTACCATTTCATCAATTAAATCCGCTAAATCTGGTTTAATTGTTCGATAATTACGCCAACGCAATTTTCCAGTTAAACTATCTTCCAATTCGGATGGATATTTGGCGGTAAGTAGTTGAATCATTGTCCGTCCCAAGGCATAAAAATCTGCCGATGGTCCAATGTTACCGCCGCGAATTTGTTCTTGGGGACTATAGCCGGCAGAGTACAAGCGTGTAGAAGTGGGCTGCGTTCGCAAAACTGACCCACTAAATTGTTTAGCACCACCAAAATCAATTAGCACCAATTGATCACTTTTGGCAGGAGATACTGGTGTGGAAGTCCGCAACATCAAATTAGAAGGTTTGATATCGCGGTGAATAATTTGGCGTTTATGTAACTCCTGTAAAATCAATACAGCTTGAATAAACCAACCGACTACCAAATCTTCGGAACAACCTTGAGGAGAATTTATTAATACTTCCTCTAAAGTGTAGCCATTGATTTTTTCCATCACCAAACAAGGTAATTGATGGGGTTTAGGATTAATTAAGTTAACTTGAAAATAGCCATCAGCATCAACTTTAGGCACGCCAGAGTTGCGGAAACTACTTAAAACTTCCGCTTCTTGAATAAATAATTCCAGCGCCTTGGGTGAAGTTTCGACTAGCACCTTTAGCACTTTTTCTGTCTGTGTCTTTTCATCCCAAATTGTGTAAATTTGGGCAAATCCCCCCGCACCGAGAGGTTTAAGAGAGAAATAGCGGTCTAACAGATGCAGCGGTGCGCCACAACTGTTACAGAATTTGTTTCCCCAAGGTTGAGGGTAAGGACGTTGACAATGGGGATTTATGCAGTGAACCGCACTCTGAGTTATCTGGGTCAAAACCACGAAAATACAAAGGCTGGATCGATTTTAGCGTCTATTTCACTTTAGTTCTAGATATTCGTCTAAATAACTCTAACTGGCCATTGCCATTAGTCTTTGTCCCAAATATCGAGCCTTTTTTTGGGTCAGAGGAGGGAATTACAGGTATTATTGAGGTTCTCCCAGCATGACAATCGAACATTTCAAATTGTTAATCACTTGGGTTGTCACTTCACTAACGGCTAATCCTCCAGCGGTGCGATAGCGGACAGAACGCAAAACCACTAAGTCAAATGCCTGCGCTTGCTCAATAATGACTTTGGCAATATCATCACCAACAATTGTTAAAATATTTGTATTGACTTGTAAGTTGCCTTGATTAGCAATATCAGACAATTGAGATGTGAAATGTGTAACCTGCTCATCAGGTATTAAGCGTTGGCTGGGACTGCGGTAGGCATCGTTCACGTGCAAAAGCACAACCTCAGCTTGATTAGCATCAGCTAAAATTTGGGCAAATCTGATAGTCCCAATAGTCACCCTCATTAAGTCACCAACAGGAACAAGAATGCGTCTGATTTCTGTCGGACTTTTTAACAGGCGTGTTACCGCTACCGGACAATGAGAAGACCAGAAAACCTTATCAATGAGACTACCAAATAAACGGGCGCGGAAATTCCTGGTATTTCCCCAACCCATTATCACTAAACTAGCATTATGTTCCCGACTGGCGTGACTAATCCCCAAAGCCACATCATCATCAATCCGAATTGTCGGTGATGCTTGGACGTTAAATTCTTGACTAATTTCGGAAGCCAACCTCAATCTTTCCTGACTTTGTGCTAGTGCCGTTACTAATTGTGGATCATCCATATTCAGATGGGCTTTAGTAATAGCTAAAGGCATAATCTGTCCAGATTCATGACGGGCTATAAGTGCTGCCATTTCCAGCAGATAACGTTGCGTCAGCGGGTTATAAATGGGAACTACAACAATAAATGGCGGGTAATCTTGTTGCAAACGGTTGTCTGCTGTCTCTATTTGCTCTTGAGATTCCCACCACACCGATAAACTATCTGCTTTCCATTCCGTAGACGGGACGACTTGTAAAGACCGAGCAACCCTAGCTGTAATTATCGGACCCATGATAGCCGTAACCAACATCAGGACAATGACACTATTTAAAACACCCTCATTGATTAGCCTCTCACCAGCAGGATTTACGGATTGATAGGCAACTAATGTGGCTGCGAGTGTGGCTGCTACCTGCGGTAGCGATAATGACCACATTGTCAGCATCTCTGAATTGTTATAGCGATAAAATGTTTTAGCTAGAAAGGCCGCCACAAATTTACTGCTAATCAGTGCCACGACAATTGCCACAGTTAAAGTAATTGAACTGAGAGTTTTGATAAACGCAGGTATATCAATTAGTAATCCCATGTCCACAAAGAAACAAGGGATAAACAGAACACTACCCACAAACTCTACCTTTTCTTTAACGGGGCTATTTCCCAAAACGCCATTGACTGCTAAACCTGCCAGGAACGCACCAACAATTTTTTCAATCCCAATCGCTTGCGCTCCTACAGATGCCAAAAATAAGGCCAGCAAGATAAACAAAAATTGATTACTCTCTTCCTCTCCAGTGCGGCGGAAAAACTCTTTTCCTACCTTATTAAACCCAAATAAGATCACAACTGAATAAATTGCTAGTCCACCCAATAAAGTAAATAATTTAAAAGCTGTGAAATCTCCTCCATGAATACCTACACAAATTGCCAGTAATAACAATGCACCTGTATCAGTAAAAATAGTTGCCCCAATTGTCACTGTTACTGCTTCATTGCCGATAACTCCCAACCGACTGATAATTGGATATGCCAAGAGAGTATGAGAAGCCAGTAAAGAACCAATCAAAACAGAAGAATTCCAGCTAAAATTGAATAAATGTCCGGTAATAATCCCCGCAATTAAAGGCATTAAAAAAGTCAGGAAGCCAAAACCCATTGAGCGATTTTTAGTTTGGCGAAATTGTTCAATATCAATCTCTAAACCTGCTACAAACATCAAATAAACTTTACCAATATCTGAAAGCAGTTTTATGGTTTCCGACTTAGGGTTGAGGAGATTGAGTCCATTTTGACCCAGTAATACACCTGCTAGTAGCAAACCCACTAATCCAGGTAATTTTAGTCTCTCAAATAGCGGGGGAACAATAAAAATAGCTATAAGGAGAATTGTGAAAGAAATGATTGGTTCATTGAGAAAATCTACTGGCATTTTTCATAAAATAATATTTATATCTATGATAATACAAATCTTATGAACATAAACACGGTATATTATAATAGTTTGCTATCTTCCTCCCTGCTCTATCTCCGGGTATAACTCTTTCCTACCGGAGATGATATCCTGACATCAGAATTTTGTGAATATTCCTGATGCTTGATTGATAGAGGAATAGAGCATCAGGAATATCAAGCTGAATTTTATATTTGATTTAAC
>NZ_VILC01000105.1:0-14267 GCF_009712065.1 Aphanizomenon sp. UHCC 0183
CCCCTCGGCTTTAGCCAGGGGAGTGTCAATTTATGGAACTGCAAACTGCGATAGTCGCTCTTTTAGTCTTCTATGTCGCCTGGAATTTGGGTGCAAATGATGTTGCTAATGCGATGGGAACTTCTGTGGGTTCTGGGGCTATTACTCTCAAACAGGCGATCATGATTGCTGGGGTGTTAGAGTTTCTTGGTGCTGTCTTGTTTGGACAAGAGGTAACGTCTACCCTCGGCACGAAAATTGCAAATCCGGTTTTATTTGCGACGATACCACAGACTTTAGTGATGGGGATGATTTCGGTACTGCTCACGGCTGGGATCTGGCTACAAATTGCCACAGCTAGGGGTTTACCGGTGTCTTCGTCTCATGCCATTGTGGGAGCGATCGCTGGCTTTAGTTGGGTAGCATTGGGGGTAGAAGCAATGGATTGGTCATCCATTGGTTTAATTACCATAGGCTGGATTTTAACACCAATAATTAGTGGAGCGATCGCCGCTAGTTTGTATAGTTTGATTCAACAATGGATTTTTAACCAACCCCAACCTCTCTCTCAGCTACAAGAATGGATTCCCTGGTTAAGTGCATTGCTATTGAGTGTATTTGGTATTATCGTTCTCCCGACAATCACTCAACCCTTGAGCCAGTTCTTACTCACAGAGGGAAAATTTAATGTTCCCGCTCACGACATTACCCTATTCATTGGTGGAATCGCCGTAATTAGCTTGACCTTGATCAGTTGGCGACAATTGGTAAATAGTCAAATTGAAAACAAAATTCAAGGTTTATTTGCCAGATTTCAAGTTTTGAGCGCTTGCTTTGTGGCTTTTGCTCACGGTTCTAATGATGTTGGTAATGCGATCGCTCCTCTAGCAGTAATTGCCTACATCAACCAACAAGGTAAAGTTCCCAGTGATGAACTCACCATCCCCTCGTGGATTCTGGTTCTCGGTGCGATCGGCATTGTGGCAGGATTAGCAGTTTGGGGTAAAAAAGTTATTGCCACCATTGGCGAAAATATTATTTCCTTAGAACCTAGTAGCGGATTTTGCGCCGAACTAGCCACAGCCATCACTATCTTATTAGCCTCCCGCTTAGGTTTACCCGTTTCCACCTCCCATGCCCTTGTCGGTGGAGTTGTGGGGATTGGACTGGTACAAAATATTAAATCAATAAAATTTGCCACTATCCAAAATATCGCCGCCGCTTGGTTAATTACCATTCCCATCAGCGTCGCCCTGAGTGCCACTATTTTTACCATTATGGCACTAAACTGGCACTAGTAGTTCGTCAAATTTATTTTGACGGGGGGTAATGATCGGAAAAAACTTCTGTTCTTCCCTCCCGCACCCCCCTACCCCCTACCCCCTACCTCCCCTACCCCCTACCTCCCCTACCCCCCCTACCTCCCCCACCCCCCTACCTCTCTTCTCCCCCTGCTTGCCTTCACCCGTCATTTTCGGGTTGACAGACTACTAGATAGGTGGACATGAAAAAACAAAATATGTTATGTAACAAACAGTAGAATCTCCCAAAACCTATTCCCTGTCGCCTTCTATAAATTACAGCAGTTTGCGATCATGATGGCAACTATCAAGCAATAGGTATTCCGCACGGATTTAATGCTTGTAGTTAGGTATTCATTTGTAAGGCTTTTATAAGTTAATTAAATTGATAAGTTCGGTGAAATTGTTCAGTTTCCTGCCTTTTCTCCAGGAAACTTAATACAGGTGTTGTTCGCGCAAAGTGCCGAGTAACTTAATCATCAAGGTGTTAGAGGCTAGAAACCGATGGGGCGATTTGAGAAGCGACCAGAAAACCCACGCATTAGAGGTGAGCTATCCAGAGCCGCAGAAAATGCTCTATGGGATGTAGTTGAAGATTTAGAAAATCTTCAACAAAATCTGCTGAGGTCGTTGCAGGAAGACGTAAAACGGCTAGAAACTGAAAAAAATCGCTTATCTGGCGATATTCAAAGGTTAATTGAGGAAAAAGAAAATCTACAACAATCGCGGCAAATCACCGAACAGCAAGTGTTAATCCGTCAATTAGCAGAAGTTCTAGCCAAACATATATCTTCCCAATTACAATCGTCACTAAAAACTTTAGCTACTCAATCCGTAGAGCATAACTCCTCTGATTCATCTGCGCTGCAAAATACTCAATTAAACAATAATGCTATTAATGAAATCGGACAGAATGTCACTAATATGCTAGACAGTCTGGATGGGACGGTAACTATTGCCTTTAATTCACTATTACAAGAACTCAAAAACTATCAAGGTGATCTTTCCCAGCAGTTGTCACGGATGTATAGCCAACAACAGCAAGGGGAAGCCATACTAGCAGAATTTGTCAATCGTCTGCGAAGTGAAGTAGAAAAAAATCGAGATGCTAACTCCGTCAAAACAACAACAGGAGGCGCACCTACAGTTTTACAACTATCTGATAATCTGCGTGGTGAAGCCATAACTCATCAAAATGGTTCTTCGGAAAAATCCCCACAAAGAATCATGGTTGAACCAGTTGCTTTGATTCCTCATGAATCAGCACACAGTGATTCTACATCAGCAGCCAATGCGGTTATATTATCTTCACCAATAGATAACACTTCCAAACCCAGTTCTTTTGTAAATCCAGATTTACCAACAGTAATACCGGACAATAAAACCCCTGAACCCAGTTCTTTCGTAAATCCAGATACATCAGCAGCAGATAAAGCATCTGTACCTAGTTCTTTTATAAGTCTAGATACACCATTGGAAGATCCAAATTCTGAACTTGGTGCTATTTTGACTTCTAAGGTATTAACAGCACCATCCCTGGGAGATACAAAACCTGAACCACTTTCTGTTTTAACTCCTAATTTACCCACTGGAAGACCGCCAACACCAAAATTAAGACGGGAAACAACTCCTAGACAACCAACAACACCTGAACAACCGATTACACCTCAACAACAAATAACTCCCAGACAACAAAGATCCCGGACATCTCCTAATTGGTCACAGTTGCAGATAGGTTTCCTTTTTATTGCTTTGTCTACAGTGGTTTCGTCTCTTTACAACGTAGCAATTAAAGCGATTTTCTTTACAGCTTCTAACCCATTGGCAGGATTGCCAACACAGCAGTTAATCTTTCCGACATTGGGGAATATTTTCTTGATTCTGATGCTGCGCTTATTAGTGGTTGTGCCATTAATGTTACTTTTATCACCTATATTACATCCTCCTATTTGGCAAGAATTAGAAAATTTATTTGCTTCATTGGGAGCAAATGCAACACCTACTCAGAATAAAACTAAACAGGCTCTATTTTTGTCAGTAATTAGTGGTTGTTTATTATTTGTATCACAGGTATTTATTTACATTGCTATTGGTGAAGTAACAACAGGAATGGCGATCGCTCTCTTCTTTGTCTATCCAGTTATGAGCGTGTTTCTGTCCTGGTTTCTATTTCAGGAACGTCCTAATTCACTAGTTACTGGAGCAATGGCAGCAATTTTTTGCGGTGAATTATTAGTTTTAGGTAGTCAGTCTACAGGGGTGAATAACACCTCATTGGGAAGCACCACAGCCATTCTATCTGGAATCGCATTTGCAATTTACGTCATTCTCACCAGGATATGTGCTACTAAACTCAAGTTACATCCTGTATCTTTGACTTTAATTAACTTCACCACCATGTTGTTATTAAGTCTTATCTGCTTAATAATTCCATTACCCGGTAATTTAAGTGTAGCAATTAGTTCATCTAACATCCTTGAACTGGTATTAAGTGCGTTTATATTAGGTGTTTTAACTTTGTGCGGTTACTTATTCAATAATTTTGGCATTCGTAAACTAGGCTCTCCGTTCTCCTCTTTAATTGGAGCTACAGTCCCGATTTTAACCGTAATTTTCGCCGGGATCATGCTGCAAGAATCCCTAAATATTGTCCAAGTTATAGGAGTTATCTTAGTGACCCTGGGTGCAGCAAGTATTAGCTGGAAAAAAACACCTAATCAGCTACAACCTACTAAATGAGTTGGGGGAGTTGGGGGAGTGGAGGAGGTTGGGGGAGTAGGGAGGGGAGTGGGGAATTTTCTTTTTTCTCTGACTCCTGACTTCTGACTCCTGTTATATAAAGTTATCAGCAAAAAACTTCTGGAAAAATTCTTGGAAAATATGTAGATATTTCAGGAATAGGCAGTTATAATAAGTTATTAAGATACAAAATGTAAATCAATCTAACGTTCCTCCGTCTTACCCTATACCCCTGCATCCCAACACCCTGAGTATCTAAAGTCTTTGAGTTTACCAGGGGAAGGGGCTAGTTAGTCCGATGTGAGAAACCATCAATTTACACCCTCAGTATTTACCGCCTAAAAATTCCCGAGTCAAACAGCAATTTTAGGTTTAGATTTAAAATATTTGTATCCAACTGGGTGTATAATTCTTAGTTTGATTTCAATATCACACTTGTAAACAAGCCATTTATCCGTCTGTAGAATATGACCAACGACATCGATCTGATCAAGCGTCTTGGACCTAGTGCGATGGATCAGATCATGCTTTATCTGGCATTTAGTGCCATGCGTACAAGTGGCCATAGGCATGGAGCATTTTTAGATGCAGCCGCAACAGCAGCCAAGTGTGCAATTTACATGACTTATCTAGAGCAAGGACAAAACCTGCGAATGACTGGTCATTTGCACCACCTTGAACCGAAACGAGTAAAAATCATTGTTGAAGAAGTTAGACTTGCTTTAACTGAAGGCAAACTGCTAAAAATGCTGGGTTCTCAAGAACCGCGCTATCTGATCCAACTTCCCTATGTCTGGATGGAAAAGTATCCTTGGATACCAGGAAGATCCCGCGTCCCCGGTACGAGTTTGACCAGTGAAGAGAAAAAACAAATTGAGCAAAAGCTCCCAGACAATCTTCCTGATGCGAAGTTAGTTACCTCCTTTGAATTTATGGAGTTAATTGAGTTTCTTCATAAGCGATCGCAGGAAGACCTACCCCCTAGCCATCAGATGCCCTTGAGTGAAGCATTAGCCGAACATATTAAGCGTCGTCTACTGTATTCAGGAACGGTAACACGCATTGATTGTCCCTGGGGAATGCCTTTTTATGCTCTCACCCGTCCGTTCTATGCTCCAGCCGATGACCAAGAACGTACATACACAATGGTCGAGGACACGGCTCGGTATTTCCGCATGATGAAATATTGGGCAGAGCGCAAACCAAACACAATGCGGGCTGTGGAAGAATTGGATATTCCACCTGATTGGATTGAGCCAGCAATGGAGGAACTAGATGAAATTATCCGGTCTTGGGGTGATAAATATCACAAAGAAGGCGGAGTCCCGATGATCTTACAGATGGTTGTTGGTAATAAAGATGAATAGAAAACAAAATTTTTATGTTGCGTAGGGTGGCATATTTACCAACCCTACGTTGTAAATCTATTTACTCATGGGAGTTGAGGGTCAAGGCGAAAGTCTACGGCTTGGGGTTAAAACCCAATGGCTTTGTAGACACGGCACCAAAACCACTAGATCCTTCACTGGCACTAATACAAGTAGTTAATGCTTGAACAGGACTCAAATCAATTTCCCGACGTAAACCAACTACACACTCAGCAAAGGTTACTGGTAACAAACTGCGACCACAGGATGTTAAGGTAGCTAGATTTTCTGAACCCTGATAACTTTTACTAATGCTAACTACACAGGTTGCTAAATCCTGTGGACTGCGACTCTGACGACAGGAAGAAAGGGCATCCACGGGTGTAATTTGTGTAAGCTTATGAATTTTTGCTACACATGAGGATAACTCTCGTGGGCGAATTGCCGAAGCACAACTTTGAGATGCTGATGTAGCTGTAACTCCTACACTCAATAGTTGAGCAGCACAAACTCGATAGTCATTCTCATAGGAATCGGTAACAGCCAGAGTAGGTAAACTACTGAGTAGCAATCCACCTATAGTTATAAATGATGCTGTAAATCCTCTGAAGGAATAATTGTTTTTTTTGTTCCCAAAGTTACTCATTTTTTTTTCGCTTGTTAACATAACCGTTTTCGATTCCACCAAGGTTATGCTACCGTAGAATCTAGTCCCAATTTTCTACCATCAAGGAATGTCGGTGCAATCACCGAAAAGTGGTGAATTCAACGGATTGATTTCTTGTGAATATTAGCGGTAAATAAGTAATTGGACAAAAATATTTACAGTCATTGCGAGCGAAGGGAAGCAATCACAACCCTTGCGATTGCTTCATTTCACTTCGTTCCATTCGCAATGACGTTGTGTAATTAATTCTGTCTCACTACTTAAAAGACAATTTAGCTATAAAATGTCTATGCTTTTGGGAACTATGCCATAATGGTAGGTCTGAATAAAATTTTAGAAGGATTAAATTAAGGAAACTCATGTCCCGATATAGAGGACCCCGCCTCAGAATTGTCCGTCGTTTAGGCGAATTACCAGGCTTAACTCGCAAGAGTGCTAGACGTGCTTATCCCCCTGGACAACATGGTCAAAACCGTAAAAAGCGCTCTGAGTATGCTATCCGTTTAGAGGAAAAGCAAAAACTCCGCATGAACTACGGTTTAACTGAAAAACAAATGCTGCGTTATGTCCGTAAAGCTAGACGAGTAGCTGGTTCTACAGGACAGGTGTTGCTGCAATTGTTAGAAATGCGCCTGGATAATACGGTTTTCCGCATGGGTATGGCTCCGACAATCCCCGCCGCCCGTCAATTGGTAAATCACGGTCATGTAACTGTTAATGGCAAACCAGTAAATATTGCCAGCTATCAATGCCGTCCTGGTGAAGAAGTCGCTGTGAGAAACAGAGAAGCTTCTAAGAAGTTGGTGGAAGCTAACTTGCAATATCCCGGTTTAGCTAACTTGCCTAGTCATCTAGAGTTTGATAAAACCAAGTTATCTGGTAAGGTCAATAGTGTAATTGAACGGGAATGGGTAGCACTACAAGTTAATGAACTACTCGTGGTGGAATACTACTCACGTCAAGCGTAATAGTCAGTGGTCAGTGGTCAGTGGTCAGTGGTTATTACAAAAGCAACAACTGACAACGAACAACTGACTCATGACTCCTACAGCACGGAGTAAATAAACCAGCCATTCTTAATCGTCAAAAAGCTTGCTCAATATTACTTTTGACTTTTGACTTTTGATTTTTGACTTCCGCCTTGCGGTACTAGCCGCCAATTTGCGACATGGTACGGGTGTATGTGCCGACAGTACCAGAGTCGCGTTGCTTAAAGTTGATTTCTGATTTGATATTTAAAATTTGTCTGACTTGTGATTGTAAGTCGGTGGTGCTAATGCCAGCACGTAAAGCAGTTTTTAAGTCAATTTGACCTGTTTCGTTTAATAAGCAGGGACGTAGCCAACCATCGGCACTTAAACGCATCCGATTACAGCGATCGCAAAAACATTCTGACATTTGGCTAATAAATCCTATTGTGCCTTTAGCTCCAGGAATCTTAAATACATCGGCCGGTCCACTACCACGAATTTGAGATTCTGTCAAGCCCCAACGTTCACCAATTGATTGACGCAAATCGGCTGAAGATACCCAACCGCGATCGCCAAACAAGTCTTCATTACCAATAGGCATAAACTCAATAAATCGGACGTGCCATTGTTTATCAATAGTTAAAGCAGCTAGATCTAAAATTTCATGGTCATTAACACCAGGAATTACTACCACATTTAATTTCAATGGGTCAAATCCTACATTATACGCAGTTTGGATACCTTGCCATACTTGTTGCCAACGTCCACGCCCATGATTACCGCTAATTTCTTCAAATATATGTGGATCTAAAGAGTCTAAACTAATATTAATTCTTGTTAAACCTGCATCATAGAGGCTTTGAGCAATAGGAGCGAGTAAAAACCCATTTGTAGTCATTGCTAAATCTTCGGTTTGGGGAAGATGAGCAATTTTTTCAACTAAATCAACTAAGTGGGGACGGAGTAAAGGTTCACCACCAGTTAAGCGAAAGCGGGTAAAACCGACAGGGATAAATACTTCTTGAATGAGGGTAAGCAGTTCTTCATCAGTTAACAATTGTTCCTTGACAATATAATCAAGTTCTGCACCTGATGGCATACAGTATTGACAACGAAAATTGCAGCGATCAATTAAACTGATGCGGAGATAGTCCACCTTGGTTATAATATCGCTAGTTGTCATATTGATAAAAGGGGTTATAAATCAAACTACTTTATTATAGAGCCTTAATCATAAAATGAACCATTTATGATCAAATATAGAAATGTTGAATATGAACAGTTACAATAGAAGTTATCTAAACCTAATCCAATTTGAATATATAGTTATTTTGGGTAATTTATAGTTTTTTAGTGGGTATTATTCACCCTACAAAGATGGAAAATAATAATTTGCAAATTCAAGAATATGTTCATCAAATGTCGTTATTATTGGATTTACCAATAGATGATGAATACAAAAATAGTGTAATTGCCAATTTTGAGAAAATCAAAGATATCGCTGAAATCGTCAATAACTTCCCTTTGCCAGAATCAATGGAAATTGCACCTATTTTTGAACCATAAATGAACCATGAAAGATGCTGTATCTATCGCCGAAAATGTGTTATCAGGTAAAATTAGCGCAGTGGATATTACCCAAGCTGCATTAACTAGAATTGCTGATAGAAATAATCAATTAAATTGCTTTACAACTATTACCACAGAAACAGCTTTACAAGATGCAGCAAATATTGATCAAGAAATTGCAGGAGGGAAAAATCCCGGTGTTTTAGCTGGTGTACCTTTTGCAGTGAAAAACCTATTTGATATTGCAGGTTTGACAACATTAGCAGGGGCAAAAATCAATGCTGAAAATCCCCCCTCTACCCAAGACGCAACCGCAATTAAGAGATTAAAAAAAGCCGGTGCGGTGTTACTTGGGACGTTAAATATGGATGAATATGCTTATGGATTTGTCACAGAAAATGCCCATTATGGCACAACTCATAACCCCCATGATTTAAACCGTGTTGCGGGAGGTTCTTCTGGTGGTTCTGCTGCTGCGGTTGCTGGGGGTTTAGTTCCTTTTACTTTGGGTTCAGATACTAACGGTTCTATTCGTGTTCCTGCGGCTTTATGTGGTGTTTTTGGGTTTAAACCTACTTATGGCAGGTTATCCCGTGCAGGTGTAAAATTATTTTCTAGCAGTTTAGATCATATCGGTCATTTTGCTAATTCAGTCCGAGATATTGCCACAATTTTTGATGTTTTACAGGGTGAAGATGAAAAAGATCCAGTTTGTACAAAACGTCCAATTTCTAAATGTTTACCACAAATAAATCATGATATCTCTAATTTGAGAATTGCGATCGCCGATGATTATTTTACCCAAAATGCAGATATAGAGGCTTTGGAAGCCGTTCTCAAGGTTGCTAATGCTTTAAATGTAAGTGAACATATAACTATTCCAGAAGCAAAAATTGCCCGTGCTGCGGCTTTTATTATTACCGCTTGTGAAGGAGCGAATTTACATTTAGATAAATTAAAAAGCCGTCCCCAAGACTTTGATTTTGTGACGCGAGATCGTTTTTTGGCAGGTGCATTAATTCCTAGTAGTTGGTATTTACAAGCGCAGCGGTTTAGAAAATGGTATCAAAATCAAGTTAGAGAAATATTTGCAAATGTAGATATAATTATTGCCCCGACAACACCCATTACTGCGCCCTTAATTGGTCAAAAAACTATGATATTAAATGGTGAGGAAATTCTGATTCGTCCTCATTTGGGTTTATTCACTCAACCATTATCTTTTATTGGTTTACCTGTTTTATCTGTTCCTATTCATCAAGAAAATTCTCTACCTTTAGGAGTACAATTAATAGCAGCACCCTATAATGAAGCTTTAATTTTACGGGTTGCAGCAATTTTAGAAAAATTAGAAAAATATGGTATAGTTCAATAGGTTTCTGTTAGGAATAAAACTCTTTTTTAAAACAAACCGCAGAGGCACAGAGGACACAGAGAAAAAGCATTTTTAACTTAACTGTATTGTGGTGTAATTTATTTTAAATCTTAAATATCGAAATTATGAAAACTTACGACTGGATTGTTATTGGTGCGGGAATTACTGGTGCTGCACTTGCTTATGAACTAACAAAAGTCGGATTTTCTGTCCTTTTGTTAGAACAATATGAAATATCTCAAAATGCTACTCGTTATAGTTACGGTGGAATTAGTTTTTGGTCAGGAAAAACACCAATTACACAACAATTATGTGAAGAAGGTATTACCCGTCACCGTATCTTATCACAGGAATTAAATGCAGATACTCAATTTCGGGAATTAGATTTATTAATGACTATTCCTGTGGATATGAATCCTGAAATTATGCTTCAATCCTATCAAGAAGTTTTGATTCCTCCGCGGTTAATTACTATTCAAGAAGCTTGTGAATTAGAACCTTTATTAAATCCTCAAGTCATATCTGGTGCATTAACTGTTAAACATGGTCATGTTCACCCAGAAAAAACTACTCAAGCTTACATTCAAGCTATGGTAAATTTAGGAGGAGAAATTGAATTTGGGAATTTTTTAGAATTAATCACGACACCTTCCAAAAAATGTACAGGTGTGAAAACAAATACCACTACTTTTTATGGTGATAATGTTGTTATTTGTGCTGGAGGAATTAGTCGAAAATTACTAAAATCAATGGGTATTACTGCGAAAATATATTTTTCTCATGCAGAAATTATTGAAACACCACCTTTGGATATTAAATTACATACCTTAGTATCACCAGCAAATTTGCAAAGATTTCAATTAGAAGCAGAATCTACTCAAATTGATGAATTATGGGATAACCCAGATACTGAAATACTACCACCAATTTTAGATGCTGGTGTGGTGCAATTTGTGGACGGTAGTTTACGCTTAGGTCAAGTTAGCCGATTTTTAGTAAATCCGCAAGCAGAAATTAACTCAGCAGCAAGTGAACAATGGTTACGAGAAAGCATCACAAAAATATTACCAAGTTTAGGAAATGTACCAGGAATATGGCATCATTGTTTAGTCGCATTTACTCAGGATAAATTACCTTTAATTGGTGCTATTTCTGAATTTTCAGGACTGCATCTATTTTCTGGTTTTACTAGTTCTTTTGTTTTTGTTCCTCCTTTAGCTGTCCGGTTTGCTAAGTTTGTATCTGGTTATGAAGATGAGATAATTAAGCTGTTGTGCATTTAGTTTGTATAATTCTAGCGGGCAAGATGCCCGCACTACAAAGTTCAAGTAAATTATGGTTATCAAATTTAGCTGCGTAACAGCTTAAACAGATGTCTCCTCACCGTTGGCATGATTAATACCCACATTCCGCACCCCCAAGTGTCACACCCCAAGGAAAGCAATATATTTAGTACATAAGAACTAATACCTGTGAGGGGTGATTAAAATTTATTGAGGCTAAATAGGAATAATTACTATTAAAGCAGATATATAGTCAATAAAACGACTAAGTACAAAATTTTGATTCTGAGGTGATTGTAATGGAAAACCTAGTCCAGAATCATTGAACCCACATTCCGCAGGTGTTTTTTGAATTTTCGGAATTATCCATAACCCAATGATAACAAGGCTTTCAGACAATGACACGCAATTCTATACTAGGGCGATGCCTTCGGCGCGGCGCAGCCATCGCATCTCTATCTAAATCTCAAATCAAGCTTATTGAGAATAATGTCAATAAATTAGTTGGTTTGAGATTAAATTCATTGAATACCGACCTAGATGGCAAAAAGCATGAAGTGGTTATTATGATTGGGTTTTAGCTGTTTTATGAAATTCTTTTTTTGACAAAATAACCTGCTGGGAAAAATATTTTGAGTATATTTACTCATGCTGAATGTTGGATAAAATAAAAGGTTTCAGTTTTATTCAGCAAGCGCTATGTAGGGTGGGCATTGCCCACCAGAACAATAATATATAATATCCCTACTCTTATCGACTCACTTATGACTTCGACTTTTTGATAACATTAGTACCAAGACCAGCATTAATCACATCAATACCGTCGCCATAGTAAATCGTATCATTACCAGAACCAGTGGTAATTCTGTCATTACCAGAGCCAGTAGTGACAGTATTATTGCCATCACCAGCATTAACAGTATTATTACCATTACCAGCATCAATTATATCATTACCACTTCCAGAAGTGATACTGTCAATACCAGAACCAGTCTTGATATTATTAGCACCATTGCCGGCATTAATATTATTGTCACCATTGCCAGCAATAATAACATCATCACCGCTACCAGTAAAGATATCATCACGTCCATCACCACCAGTAATTTTTTTATTACCATCCCCAGTCGTGATGTAGTTGTAACCATTACCAGCGAAGATTATATCCTTACCAATACCAGTGGTAATTCTATCATTACCAGCCCCAGTAGTAATCTCATTATCGCCATTGCCAGCATTAATCGTATTGTTGCCATCACCAGCCTGAATGATGTCCTTGTCATTGCCAGATGTGATGGTATCACTACCAGCACCAGTAGTAATTGTGTTTAGTCCATTACCAGCATTGATGATGTTATCACCCCCGAAGGCGTAGATCACGTCATTACCTGAGCCTGTAGTGATTGTATCGTTGCCACTACCACCGTAAATGGTGTTATTACCGTCACCAGCATTAATGATGTTAGTCCCTTCACCAGCATAGATAATGTCATCACCTGCGCCAGTAGTAATCGTATCATTACCATCTTCACCATAGAGTTCATCGTTGCCTAATCCACCTAAAATCGTGTCATTGCCAGCACCGCCGTAAATTCGGTTCTTGACTGTATTGCCTGTCAGTTGGTCGTTATAGGCACTACCAATTAAATTTTCAATGTTGGTGAGGCTGTCGGTATTGGCAAAGCCATCAGTAGCCATGCCAGTGGTGAGGTTAGCAATTACTGCTAGTGGGTCGCGGCGGTAGCTGACGGTATCAGTGCCTTCGTTGCCTTCTAAGCTGTCATTGCCGGCGTTACCAATGAGAATGTCGTCTCCGGCCAAACCTTCTATTTTGTTATTAAGGGCATTACCAATGAGGATATCGTTATAGTTTGAACCGGTGATGTTTTCAAAGTTGGCTAGTTGGTCAAGGTTGCCAAAGCTGTCTTGGGCTGTGTTAGCGGCTATGTTAAAAACTGGTTCTAGGTTGGTAACCAGTGGTGTGGACTGGGTGATTGAGGTAAAGGTGATACCACCTGTGCCTTGATAGCCTTTGGTGCTATCTATGTTGACGATTACGCCACTGGTAGAGCTTTGGTAACTCATGCGGTCTGTTCCTGCACCACCATCAATAAAGTCAGATCCTTCATCACCGCTTAATACATCGTCTCCGGCTTCTCCATAGAGGCTGTCATTTCCTGCTTGACCATAAATGATGTCGTTACCATCCCCTCCTCTGAGAATATCGTTGTCTGTTCCTGTACCAGAGATGAAGGTGATCAAGGAGTTCCAAACACCGTTGAAGATGCGACGGATGCGGGCGTTACCTCCTGTGATTAGGTCGTTGCCTTTACCTGTGGTGATATTGTCATTACCTATGCCACCTACTACTACTTTTTGGGCATTGTCTAGGGCTTGTACTGTGTCGTTACCACCGTTGTTGGGGTTAATGGAGGTGATATCGTAGCCGTTGCTGGTGACGGTGAGGTCGGCTTCGTCGCCGAAGATGACATCGCTGTCGTTGTTGCCCCTGTTACCTGGTGTAGCGTTTGTAATTGTGTCGCTGCCAGCCCCACCGATGACTAGGTTTTCTAATCCTCCATTCAATTGGATGATATCTTGACCACCGCTACCGTTATCAGTGCTAGTAATTTGAGTGAGGTTCCCGGCACTGAATTTGGCTGTACCGTTGTCTCCTAGAAGAATGTTACGGTTTGTGCCGTTGTTGGTCCTAATGGTGTCTGTTCCTGCACCTGCGAGGACTGTATTTTTGCCACTGTTTAGTGTAATGGTGTCGTTGCCATTACCACTGTTACTGGTAATTTGACTCAGCCAACTATCTGTGTATTGGATGGTGGCTTCATCTCCTACTAGGATTGTGTGGGTGTTGGTAGATTGCTGAACTGTGAGGTTGTCATTTCCGATTCCCCCGACTACGACTAGCTGATTCAAGCCGTTGATGTTTGTTACTTGCAGGTTATCGTTACCAGCACCACCGTTAATTATGACTAAGTTACTGACATTGGCAGTGGTACTA
>NZ_VILC01000106.1:0-14009 GCF_009712065.1 Aphanizomenon sp. UHCC 0183
GGATCAGGGACTATAGGTGAAAGCTATGCCATCTTTGGGAAAGAGAATTTTGACTCAACCCTAAACCTCGACGACCCAAACTTTGGGCTTGATGACGGTTTGATTATCTACAGCTATAACCCGGATAACCCAAGTGATGACAACAATAGCTTAGGTTATTCTGTCAGTGACGCTGGGGATATCAACGGTGATGGAATTGATGACCTCATCATTGGTGCGCCCTATGCGAATCCCAATGGTAACAATTCTGGCAGCAGTTATGTCATTTATGGGCGTAGCAATGACAACCCCTTTAGCGATGATATTAACATTTACAACCTCAGTAGCAGCGATGGCTTTGTCATCAATGGACAAGATGGTGATCAATCAGGACTCTCTGTTAGCAAAGCTGGGGATATCAACGGTGACCGCATCGGAGACTTGATTATTGGTGCGAAAGGCAAAGGCTATGTGGTCTTTGGCAAACAAGATTTTGGTTCTAGCATCAATCTTTCTGACCTTGATGGTAGCAATGGCTTTACCATCAATGGTATTTCAACCCTTGATAACTCCGATTGGTATGTCAGTGGTGCTGGGAATATTAACGATGATGACATTGATGACATCATCATTGGGGCAAAAAATGCTAATAATAATGTTGGACAAGTCTACGTCATTTATGGCACAGAGGAAGACTTTGCACCTACCTTTGAACTCTCAAGTCTCGAAAGTCCCGACAGTCAAAATGGCTTTATAATTGACGGTGCTTCTATAGGTGATAAGTTAGGTAGCTCGATCAGTAATGGAGATTTTGATGGTGACGGTGTTAACGATTTAATTATTGGCGCACCTGGATCAGGGAAAGTCTATGTGCGGCTTGGCACTGGCACTGATACTGACACGGGAACCGACACGGGAACCGACACTGGCACTGATACTGGCACTGATACTGGCACTGACACGGAAACTGACACGGGAACCGACACGGGAACCGACACGGGAACCGACACGGGAACCGACACTGGCACTGATACGGGAACTGACACGGGAACTGACACGGGAACTGATACGGGAACTGACACTGGCACTGACACTGGCACTGACACTGGCACTGACACGGAAACTGTTAACGTTAACGATTTCCTCTCACTAATTAGTGATAATGTCTTCAATATCAAAGATAACGACGGCAAAGTGACACTAGAAGTAAAATTGACAGGATTCAATTTTAATGGTTTCTATGAAATAGGAGTATTTACTGTTGATGATGCGTCTGGTAAAATAGATGGAATTGTTCCAGGTGAACCTGGTTATGCAGAAAAAGCATTAGCAAAAGGTCAGATAATTTTCTCTACTATTACTAATCTTCCTGCTGGATTTGATCTCACTAGCCTCGGTAGGTTATTAGAGTTTAACTCCAATGACAATTTGAGATTCTATTTAGTAAAAGATGGTTCAACCGATTCTGTACTGAATAAGAACACACCCATTGGCAATGTTCTCTTTGCCAACCCTTCTACTGTAAAAATTACAGACTTGGGGTCTAATAGTTTCTCTCTAAATTGGGAAGATGGTTCTGGTAATCCAAGTGGATTCGACGATTTGCAAGTCCAGATTCAAGCAAATGATAAATCTATGCCTTTGGGTACAGCTTTGCAAAGTAAACCACAAGGCGAATCGCTGGATTTACGGGGTATTACTAGTGCAGTAACCGCTGATTTTACTGTTTACCGAGAAGCAAGTTACAACAATTTCGTTGGTTTCTATCGCGTAACTGATGGGAATGGCGGTATTGATACTAGTGGTGATGGTATCGCTGATATCCTCCCAGGACAGGATGGTTATGTGCAAGCGGCTCTAAATGGTCGTGTTTCTGATGTTAGTTTGAACGTGAATAACGGCGGAACAGCAGGTTTCAATACTACCCTTCAAGGTGGTGCTATATATGTACCATTTCTTGTGGCTAATGGTACACTTGATGCCCTACTTGATAGAAATCCTAATAATAACCCAGATATTTACTTCGTCTTCATGGGGGCTAACTCAGATGGTGTAGATCATGTGCGGATGTTAGGTGATAATACCTTTGGCTTTGAGGATTTACGTGGTGGTGGAGATAAAGACTTTAATGATGTGATTGTTAAAGTCAATTTGGCACCAGTAGTTTAGCTTAAAAGATATTTCTCCGGTTTAAATTCTGTTTAGATCCCCGACTTCTCTAAGAAGTCGGGGATCTTATGGGTCTATTGGACATTCTTGCCTTAAGCCGTAAACAATAGTTGTGTAACTGTTGTTAAAGCTTTGAGTCCTTTCAATGAACCCGTAATTAATCGAGTTGCTGCTGGGGGTTGACGGATTAATTCCCAAGCTAAGGGTAAAGGTTGTAATGAGCCATCTGCACCAATTGCTGATGTGATATTGGGGATGTCATGGTGAGCATCATCGCTAACTACTCGCAGGATGGCTACTTGTACTGGTGGAGAAACTGCGTCAGATGGTTGCTGGAAAAATTCGAGAAAAGCGTATCCTTCCATATCTACAACGTCAGCACCGGATTGTTCATGTAACTCGCGTTTTTGTGTGGCTTTATATAAGAGGCGATCGCTTGTTAACCCTTTGACTAAAGATACACGATCCCCAAGTTGATTATGTATATCTGTGGTAAAGGAATTATCGCCTTCTTGCAGATTTCCTTGATAAAGACAATTTTGATATAAAACAATATCTCCAATTTGATATTTTTGGCTCAAGCTACCGCACAAACCCATCATCAGCATCCGATTTGCTTGATTATGGGTGAACTGTTGTAAATATTTCCGCACTGGTTCGATTCCCATTGGTATCGCTAATACCTTGGTTTGAGAATTGGGGACGCGACTTAATCCGCGACAGACGGCTTGATATTCTGCTCCCTGGGGGACTAAGATCAAAGTTGACATGAGAATGAGAAATTTAGAAACTATTTTCGGCGTTGCTGATTAAGGGTATGAATTTTAGTCTCACGCAAAGGCGCAAAGACGCAAAGGTAAAATTTTTAAAGGTTCAATTTGGAAATTTCACACCTCGATTCAGCAACGCCCTATTTTCCTTTGACTACAAATAGTATAGAATACTAAGGATACAACGATTTAATGTTATCCGTGTCTGCCAATTTTAAATGGATAAAATAGCTAAATATCGAGAATATATTCAAACTTTGTTAACTAATTACGCCAAAGATGATGATGAAGAAGAACTACAACTGATTTTTGATACCCAAAGGGATCATTACCAATGGATGAATGTCGGTTGGCAAGAACTACATCGAGTTTATCGTAGTGTCATGCACTTTGATATTAAAAATGGCAAAATTTGGCTACAACAGAATTTGACAGACCAAAATCCTGCTGAGGAGTTAGTAAAAATGGGTGTTCCCAAAGAAGATATTGTGTTGGGGTTGCATCCGCCCTACAAGCGTCCATATACAGATTATGGTGTTGCTTAGAATACTTTGAACAAGGAACGAAAGAATTAAGGTTTACTATGACTAAACCTCTCCCACCATTTTCACCCTAGAAGTTCTATACTAACCTGTCAGTTGTCAGTGATCAAAAGACTGACAACTAATCACCAAGGACTCAAATAATTTTATCAGATGGTACAGACCAATACACAATCTACACGGGAAAGCTTCAATATTTCCAAATTAGCGATTAAGTTTTCTTGGTTGACAGTGTGTTTCTGGATAGGTATAGCGGTAGCTGGTGTGCTTGCATTCAGTTCCCTCAAATATGCTTTATTTCCAGACATCACCTTTCCGGTAGTGGTGGTAAATGCTCAAGCACCCTTAACCTCTGCCCTAGATACGGAAGAAAAATTAACTAAACCCCTGGAGGCAAGTCTCAAATCACTGACAGGACTTGAGGATATTCGTTCATCAACTTATCCTGGTCAAACTGCTGTAATTTCCTCTTTTGTGGTGGGGACAAATTTAGAAACTGCGACCAACGAAATTTCTCAAATCGTCAATCAATTAAATTTACCCAAGAATGCCACTAAAAAAATCATCCCTTTGAATCTGAACGAATCAGCGGCTGTTAGCTATGCCATTGAAAGTGCTACTGGGAAGATTGATAATTTACAGCAACTAGCAAAAGAGAAAATTGTCCCAGCGATCGCTAAATTACCAGGAGTCCTCAAAGTCTCTCTCTTAGGAGATGGCAACAGCAGGAGTCAAGAACGTAGGGGCGGGGTTTCCCCGCCCAGCACTCAGGAGGAAAAAAGGAATGTTTTATTACCCTCATCTGGAACCTTAGTCAGATTCAATGGTAAACAGGCTTTAGCCTTTCAAGTAATTAAAAAAGGTGATGCCAATACCCTAGAAGTAGTCAGTCGGGTAGAAAAAGAAGTACAACAGCTAAGGTTGAGCTTAAAAGATGTCACCCTCACCTTAGCTGCTACCCAAGCTGAATATATTCACAACGCCACCCATTCCACCATAGATGCACTGCTTGAAGCCATTATCCTCTCAGTAGTTGTCATCTTCCCCTTTTTATGGAATTGGCGAGCTACGCTGATTTCTGCCTTAGCCATTCCCATATCTTTGTTAGGAACATTTATCGTCATGGCGATATATGGCTTTAACCTAGAAACCATCACCCTGTTAGCCTTAGCTTTAGTCATTGGTTCAATAGTAGATGATGCGATCGTTGATGTCGAAAACATCATGCGGCATATAGAAGCAGGAAAAACCCCCCGCGAAGCGGCCCTCATAGCCACCAATGAAATTGGTTTAACTGTCACCGCAGCCACTTTGACAGCGGTAGCGGTATTTTTGCCTATCGGTTTAATGGGTGGAGTCATTGGTCAATTTTTCAAACCCTTTGGGATTACAGTTTCCGCTGCCATGCTCACATCCATGTTAGTCGCCCGAACCTTATCACCAGTCTTAGCTATTTACTGGCTCAAAGCGAAACCATCCAATTCTCCCCAAAAGCAACGTAAAATTTGGTTAGAATTTGATCAGGCTTACCGTAACTTGTTAGCCTGGTCATTGCAGCACCGCTTGATAGTTGTTGGCTTGGCAGTGGGTAGTTTAATAGCTGGTTTAGCCCTAATTCCCCTAATTCCCAAAGGATTTATTCCCAAACTTGATCGAGGAGAATTTAATATTGTCTATACTGCTCCTTTACCTAGTCTTCCTGGGGATCTTGCACAAGGAAGGACAGAAGGACTAGGACAACCAGGAGGACAGGCAGGACAAACGGGACAACAAGATAAATTAGGAAATTCGTCTTTGTCTGCTGCGGCTTTAGCTGCTTCATCATCTTCTATTCCCATTCCTAATCCTTTAAACGATTCTTTGGATGTTGCTAAGAAACTGGAAGAAGTAGTGAGGAAGTCTCCCGCAGTAGCAACTGTGTTTACTACTGTCGGTTCTCGTGAAGGTGAGCCAAATAAAGGAACGCTGTACGTTAAGCTGAAAACAGACTCAGAAGTGAAAACGGCAGAAGTACAAGACCAACTCCGCGCTGCTTTGCCAAAATTGGCGGGTGTAACTACAAGTGTAGAAGATATTCAGTTTGTAGACACAGGTGGACAAAAACCTCTGCAAATAGCCTTACAAGGTAATGATCTTCAAGCCTTAACGACGGCGGCTAAAGCCGTAAAAGCCCGAATTGAGAAAATATCAGGGTTTGTGGATGTGACTATTACAGGTGCATCTGTGCAACAAGATACTATTTTCCACATTGAACGTTTGAATAATCAGCGGGTAGCTTATATCGGCGCTAACCTGGGTCAAAATTTAACTTTGGGTGATGCGACTGATCAGGTGGTAGCAGAAGCTAAAGCAGTTATACCTGCGGGTGTTTCTTTGAATTTAGGGGGAGATTCTGCCCGTCAAAATGAGGTTTTTGGCAGTTTCAGCACGACTTTGGGGTTATCAGCACTTTGTATTATTGTGGTGTTAATTTGGTTATTTAAAAGTTGGGTAGACCCCATAGTTATTGGTCTTTCTTTACCTTTAGCAATCGTGGGGGCGTTGTTGGCACTGCTATTTACAAAAAGTGATTTTGGGATGATATCTCTAATTGGTTTTGTATTTTTGCTGGGGATTACTAACAAAAATGCCATCTTAATTGTAGATTACATTAATCAGTTAAGAGATTCTGGACTAGAAAGAACTGAGGCAATTCTCAAAGCTGGACCTGTCCGGTTGCGTCCCATTATGATGACAACTGCGGCGACAATTTTGGGGATGGTTCCCATTGCTTTGGGTTTAGGTGCGGGTTCAGAATTGCGATCGCCTATGGCTGTATCTATAGCCGGTGGTTTGGTCAGTTCTACTATTCTCAGCTTGTTTGTTGTCCCCGTATTTTACGCCATTTTAGATGATTGGTTTCCTAGAAAGAAGATAAAACAATAAAAACTCGTAGGGTGCGTCAAAAGTTAATTTAATAATTAGATGATGAATTAACAAGTTTGACGCACTGTTTCAGTAGAAAACTTTTAATTCTTAATATCCCTAACTTCTTGAACAAATTGGGGATATTTCACTAATATATCTATCGTCAGATATAGCTATATCTAACTCTTGGGGATGAAGTTAAGTGAATCGTTAAAGCCTAGAATACACTTACTATTGCCAAAGCCACCTTTAGTTTTAAATATTAAATTATAAGTTGGAGGTAATCAGTCATCATGTTTAGGACTTCTCTCACTCATAATTGTTTGATTGATAAGACAAATTATTGATTTGAATACTGGAGATAAAAAAATGGAATATACCGAGTTTATAACCCATGTTCAAAGTTTAGCTCAATCGGAATTTCGTGAAGAAGCAGAAGTTGCTACTCGTGCTACTTTTGAAAGTATTAAAAAAATTATTCCTAGTGATGAAAGAGAAGAATTAGCAGCACAAATACCCCAGGAATTGAGAGAATATTTGTATGGAGGTGAAACAGAACCTATTCAATCTTTGAATTTACAAGAATTTATTAAATGTATCAGTGACAAAGAAAAGGTAGAACCCACGATAGCTGCTATTCATGTGCGGGCTGTTTTTGCTGTTGTACAACTTGCTGTTTCTCCCGAAAATTTCCGCAAATTTTATAACTATTTCTCTCATGATTATGAGGAATTATTTACCATCTCACTCGCTTAGTTAAAAGAGATTTGTAAAGGGAAAATTTGAAAATACTCGATTTCTCTAAGAAGTCGGGTATATTTTTGTTTACTAAATATTGAAAATGAATTACTATAGATACAGAATCATCAAAATTAAAGTTAATTTCAGGAATTATGCTGACTTTTACTCAACGTCAACCACCTAATGATGATACTATAGTTACTTTCACTCTTTCACTGACTGCGGAAGAACGAACTCGTAGCCGCCATAAATTTACATTAGCAAATGGTAAGGAAGTTTTTTTGCGTTTGGCTAGAGGTACAGTATTAAATGATGGCGATATTCTCATAAATGAAAATGAAAGTATGAATATGAGAATTATTGCTAAACCTGAACCAGTTTTAACTGTATTAGCAGAAATTCCTTTATTATTAAGGGCTGCGTATCATTTAGGAAATCGTCATGTATCTGTGGAAATTACTCCCACTTATTTACGCTTATCTCCAGATACGGTTTTAGCTGCTATGTTGACACAATTGGGATTAGAAATTAAAGAGGAAGTTGTACCTTTTCAACCAGAATTAGGGGCTTATGGAAATCACTCTCACACATAGCCATTTTTTGGCGATTTTACAATTAGCAAGTCCAGCTTTACCTGTTGGTGCTTATGGCTATTCAGAAGGGTTGGAAATGTTAGTAGAAAATGGGACTATTACTAATATTGAAAATCTCCGAGATTGGCTAAAATCTGAGTTAATTTATGGCTCAATTCGCCTAGATGCGGCGGTAATGGTGAGGGGTTTTCATGCTATCCAATCAGGTGATAGGTCGGCTTTAAAGCGGTGGAATTTATGGCTATCAGCGGCGAGGGATACGGAGGAATTACGGGCTGCTAGTTGGCAAATGGGACGTTCTCTGATGCAATTATTGGGGAAGCTAGAACCGGATATTTTACCTGTGGTGAATGCTGTGGGTTATCCTAGCAATTATGCGATCGCATTTGCTATAGCTTGCGCTCATTGGGATATCAATATTCAAGCTGCTTTATTAGCTTATTTACACAGTTGGGCGAATAATTTAATTACTGCTGGTATTAAAATTATTCCTTTGGGACAAACTGCGGGACAACAGTTATTACTGTGTTTACAACCTTTATTAACTACTACTGTGGGGGAAATTTTGACAATGGCAGATGATGATTTAGGATGTTGTAATTGGGGTTTGTCTTTAGCGAGTATGCAGCACGAAACCCAATATACTAGATTGTTTAGGAGTTAAAAATTATGACGGCTTTAAGAGTAGGCGTTGCGGGTCCCGTAGGTTCGGGAAAAACGGCTTTGGTAGATGCTTTGTGCAAGGGTTTACGGGAAAAATATCAGTTAGCTGTGGTGACAAATGATATCTATACTCAAGAGGATGCTCAGTTTTTAGTGCGTTCTCAGGCTTTGTCAAGCGATCGCATTTTGGGTGTAGAAACAGGTGGTTGTCCCCATACTGCTATCCGTGAAGATGCTTCCATGAATTTAGCAGCAATTGAACAATTAGAAGAGAAATTTACCAATTTAGATTTAGTCTTTTTAGAAAGTGGTGGAGATAATTTAGCGGCTACTTTTAGTCCTGAATTAGTAGATTTAACCATTTATGTCATTGATGTGGCTGCTGGTGATAAAATTCCCCGCAAAGGTGGTCCAGGTATTACTAAATCTGATTTATTAGTTATTAATAAAACTGATCTTGCTCCCTATGTGGGTGCTGATTTGAATGTCATGGACAGAGATGCGAAAAAAATGCGCGGTGATAAGCCTTTTATTTTTACAAATCTGAAAACTCAAACTGGTTTAGGAGATGTGATTCAGTTTGTGAATGCAGCTATTTGTTAATTGTTTCATAGCGTGGCGTGGACATATCAGGATTTATAGAAGGTAATACATTTTCAAAAATATGTGCTATATTTGTATAGCATTCTAAAAATGCTATTAATTTTTAATTTCCTGATCATACACAAGCAACCGATTCAAGGATAAACTAAAAATATGGTAAATAATATCTCATTCATGGTTATGAGTAAAAATATTGATAAAATCAAAGATACAAGAGTAAATTGTTACTCTGTGATGACACAGTTCCAAGTAGAAGAATATCTAAAAATGGTAAAAAGTGCCTTTGAAAATAGAGGAGGTTTAGAAGGACAAAGAGATACTTTAAAAACAAATACTGCTATACGTATACGCAAGAGGATGATTCAAGATATAGAAGCTGGAGCAGTATTACCACCAATAGTTATAGGGGTGATTATTCCCCAGGATAATTTTGCCATTATTGAACAATTAGAAGACAATAATGCTTTTTTAGAATTTATTAACAAAATACCTGAAGATAGTATATCTATTATTGATGGTATGCAACGAACTAAAGCTTTAAGTGTAGCTTTAAAAGATAATGCCAATATTTGCAATCATAAAATTCGTGTAGAGTTTTGGATTGCTTCACAAATAAATAGCTTAATTTATAGAATGTTAGTTTTGAATACAGGACAAGCTCCTTGGGAGATAAGAAGACAAATTGAAACAGTTTTTCAAGGAATAATTAAAGAACTTAAAGAAAAATTTTCTGAAATTGAAATAATAACACTCACAGACAAAAATCACAAAAATAAACGTTCAAGTCCAGGACAATTTCAATCTGATGATATCATTGAATTATTTTTAGTATTTGGAGCTAAAAAGGTGAAAATAGATATTGCGGAAAAAGTAGCAGAGGAGTTTATAAAACTAGATTTTATAGGCTCAATATCAAATCCTAATTTTGCTAATATTTTTTATGAAGTAATGTTTTATTTGTATAAATTTGATCAAGCAATATCTCGATATCGAAATGGAGACATAGAAGGATATTTTCAGGAAGGTAAGGATTTATTTAGTAGTCAATCAGCTTGTATTGGATTTGTGACTGCGCTGGCTTTTTCTATATTAGGTAGACCTGGCAATGATTATAAACCAGAAGAGCAAAACCAAAAATGGCAAGATATCAAAAACAAAACCGATGTACTTTTAACAAAAATAGAGAACCTGAGTAATGATGAAATAGGTAATTTTTTAGATTTTCCAACATTAAATGAATTAATTAGTAAAAAACCAGGTAGAAAAAATTTCTTTGAAAGAGAGTTTTTTCTACAGGCTTTTAATTTATTAATTTCTGAAAAATTTAATATTGATAATATGACACAATGCTGGAGAGCATTATATTGAGATAATTATGTCTAGAAACATGAAAGAAGCTAATAAACATATATTTGATTTATTAGCTAGTTTTGTAGAAAATCAAAATATTGAAGTGTCTATTTTTAGGGATCATAAACGTTGTATTCAAACGAATGAAGATGATCAACAATGGTTAAAAAAACTAAAAATTACAAATCAACAATCAATTTTACCTTATTTCAGAACTGCAACTTTTGAGTTTGATCATAAAAATTACTTTGTGGCTATTGGTTGGCAACATAAATTAGAAATCGAACAAGAAATAATAGAAGAAATTAAGCTAAATGGAGGAATGCTTACAGCACTGTTATTTGAGTTAAAAGTTTCTGTTAAACAAACTGCTGATGCTTATCAAATAGCACAAGATATTTTTTATCCTCCCGAAAATGAAGAACTTATCAGATATGAATTTAGTCAGATAAATCATTTCTTTGAGCCAGTTTTTGTTTATCAAATTAATGATGAATGTCCATTTATTAAAGTTAAATCTGATGTAATTCAAATTCATACTGTAAATTTATCAGCATTTTATATTATTCAACAGAGGCAAATTATTTCTTTAAATTTTAGGGAAGAAACTCTTGTTGTTTTTGAAAGGTTGTTTATTGAATGTGTAGAAATGATGCAACTTGATACTTTTGAGAATTTACTATTTAGCTTAGTATCAGTTAGTTGGAAACATTCATTTCTTGATGTTTATCGGTGTATAGAAAGACTATTCTCAATTTCATTTTGGCAAGAATTTTATCAAAATTTAGGAATTAAAGATTCTTTACTTAACTTTTCTGCTAATATAGAAAATTATACTGATTGGCGACCAAAAGAAAAGGAAGCTATTAATAAACTTATAGATAGTGAACCCGAATATGCTATTAATCTTTTGAAGGAAATTAAAAATGATCTTGATGGTAACTCAAAAGGTAATTTAGGAGAGTTTATTTATAAAATTCGTAATTCTATTGTTCATTTTCGACCAGCAACAGAACCAATATCAATAGATGATAAGAATTGGGATAAGTTAATCAGAGCGTGTTTGTTAGTTATTGAATATTGCTATAATCAATACAAGGATGAGTTTAATGATAATTGTCAGAATCAGGTGGTTATCGAGCGAAGTCGAGATAATTTACAGGATTAAAGATTTTGAAAATGTTATAATCTTTCTCAGAACTTATGAAAAATATGGAATTTTCCTCCTTAACTGACAAATATTGATATGAATTTTCTTGTAAAAATCCAACGGAATTACTATATGTATAATTACAAACAAGCTATTTTATCATTATTTTTAGTTGTATCCTGCACTGTTATTAGCAGTTGTGATTCTAACAATACTGCTAATAACCCAACTCCAGAAACAACACCAAATAGCAAGATTAACCCCAGTCCCCAAAGAAAAGTACAAAAGTCTCCAACCCCCGTAGTTGAACCATATACCGCTAATTCTAATACCAAAGCTATCTCTGGGAAAACTACAAACGTCACCGTATACACAAGTGATGCCCAATGTCAAGAGCTAATTCCTCAAAAAACTGACGTTTCCGCAGCAGAACCCATGAATGAGGCCATAGGTAAAATATTCAAAGAACAAAATACAGCAGATTTCAGCGTATCTGGTTATCGCGTTAATGTAAAAAATGGTGTTGCGATTGTTGACTTACGAGTCGCACCAGATTCAAAAAGACAAGTATCTTCTCTTTCTAGTTGTGAACAGTTTGCATTGTTTAGTAGTGTCCGCAAAACATTAATTAGTAATTCTCAGTGGAAAATTAAAGATGTCCGCTTTACTGAGCGTGGAGAAGAGATTGCCCTGTAATGCTGGGGTTGAACGTGCTATATTTACAATAACCCAAGCATGGTAAAGATTTTCTAGTGATTTTGCCCAAATGCAAAAACACGATATTAAGATCAAAAAGTCCGAAGTTAAGGGAATAAAATCAATGGATATCAAACTAATTTTAGTGGGTTTAACTGTTATATTTACGGTTTCGTGCTTATTCTTTGGTACGAAAAATGGCTTTTATGATTCCGATAATTATCATGGTAATGGTTCTGCACATTAACAAGAGTGACAACTTAGGATTCCCACTTCTTTGAACTTTGCAGAGGAATATTGCTAAAAGCCAACTTTCTCAGCCAATAGTTTGATGGAGGGGAGGAGCAAATAATGAATAATATATCAATTGATGCTGGAACAACAGCTAACGAGTTGGAATGCTTTCCCTATAGTGTTCAGCATCAAGATGAAGGGGTGTGTCTACTGGTCAGGATGGGACCACACCGGATCATGTTAGATTTCGGTTTGACAAATATTTCCCCTGTAGCGCAGGAAATGACTCAATCGGCACATCATGGGATACCAGCGGATTTAGTCCTAATTAGTCATGCTCATCCAGATCATGCCAGAGGCTTATTAACACTACATCAAGCTTTTCCCCTATTACCTATTTATGCTAGTGAGGTAACAACGAAGTTATTACCGCTAAATTGGCCAGATGAAGAACTACCAGGAATTCTCTCATTTTGTCAGGCATTACCATTGCGATCGCCTGTAGAAATCAGAGAAAATTTAATAGTAGAATTATTTCCCGCAGGTCATTTACCCGGTGCTGTGGCGATTCTCCTCACTTACCACACCCCCAACCGTGATTATAAATTACTTTACACAGGTGATTTTTTCCTATCCAACTCCCGTTTAGTCGAAGGGTTGCGACTAGATGAACTCCGGGGTTTAAATTTAGACGTGCTATTAATTGAAGGTAGTTATGGTACATCCCGTCATACCCATCGTCGTAACCAAGAAAATCAACTAGCAGAAAGGATTCATCGCGCCATTAGTTCTAGTGGCACAGAGAAAAACAATTCAATAATTTTACCAACCCCAGCATTAGGATTAGGTCAAGAATTACTCATGCTGTTACGTTCCCATCACCACTTTACAGGTCGAGATTTAGATATTTGGGTTGATGGTGCTGTAGCTGCTGGTTGCGATGCCTACTTAGAACTTTTACCCCATCTCCCCGCCGCTGTCCAGAATTTTGCCCGACACCAACCTTTATTTTGGGATGAACGGGTAAAGCCTCGTGTAAGAAGATTAAAGCCGGAAAATCTAGCCACTTTAGGGACATCTCCTTGTATTGTTCTCACGGACTCTTCCGCAGATTTACGTAAATACTGCCAATATAACACAGGCAATTGGTTGATTCTTTTACCGGAAAAAATTGATCTTCCCGTTAACCCAGAATATTTAGCACCAACGAAATTTGAAAGTTATCTTTTAGCGCAACATAGTGATGGACCAGGAACAACCCAGCTAATTCATAATTTACGACCCCAGCACGTTATTTTTGTGCATGGTTCTCCCAGCTATCTAGCAGATTTAACTTGCTTAGAAGAGCTACAAAACCGCTATCATGTCCACTCACCAGCAGCCGGAACTCTAGTAGAATTACCAATTGGGGAAACATTTTTACAACCTGCCGCCCCAGAAACTAATTATGAGGGAGAGTTGACGGAATTAGGTACTGTTATTACCATCACTCTCCCTGATACAGTAACAGCAGACCCCCGCTGGAGACAATTCGCTGACACGGGTTTAATAGAAGCGCGTTGGCAGGGCGAAGACCTGGTATTGCGGGGGTTATCCCCACGAGAACTTGTAA
>NZ_VILC01000107.1:0-13927 GCF_009712065.1 Aphanizomenon sp. UHCC 0183
TTAGTGAGCGTGCGTAAGTCCTAGTAATGAATTAGGTTACATATAGGACATAAGCATGATCAATATATAGGACTCCTATTTGATTTTTGATAGCTTGCGTGGCGTAGCCATACAAGACTCAGTAGGTATCAATTCTGTCTTTCCTGTTCCCTGTTCCCAGTTAAGAGTTCCCTGACCACACAAGTAAATATGGCTAACGTCACGCTTCGCTATCAGGAATCAAACCGGATTCCTATAGAAATATTTTATATCCAAATAGTGAAGACGGTTTCATAATGAACTACAGCAAAATTGTTATTCAGTAATAATGGTGAATGCTTGATAGTTGTTTCGTAAACTCCCTATTTTTAATTATATGACATTAATTTTAGCTCTAGACTTTGGCGGGACAAAATTGGCAGCAGCAACAGTT
The DNA here is from genome assembly GCF_009712065.1 of Aphanizomenon sp. UHCC 0183. Lineage (NCBI taxonomy): Bacteria > Bacillati > Cyanobacteriota > Cyanophyceae > Nostocales > Aphanizomenonaceae > Aphanizomenon > Aphanizomenon sp. UHCC 0183. Next base: position 413 of record NZ_VILC01000107.1, read on the forward strand.
AAGGCTGGTGGTAAGGAGTGGTTGGATCATGAATCACGATTTTCTCCTACAAATGGTGATGCTTTGACTGATTTGGAAATCATGCGATCGCTCATTGATTCCGTGCTAAAAGGAAGAAAGCCGGATGCCATTGGTGTCAGCTTTGGTGGTCCAGTGGATGCCACCACAGGCTTAGTCCGCTTATCTCATCACGTTCCTGGCTGGGAAAATGTTCCCCTTAAACAAATACTTGAAGAAGATTATCACGCACCTACCAGTATAGATAATGATGCTAACGTTGCTGCTGTTGGTGAACATCGCTTTGGGGCTGGTCAAGGATATGATAGCCTATTTTACATTACCATTAGTACAGGTGTAGGTGGAGGCTGGATACTTGATGGTAAGCCCTGGCGAGGTGCATTAGGCATGGCGGGAGAAATTGGACATATTGTGGTAGATCCTAGAGGTCCATTATGCTTATGTGGAAAACGGGGATGTGTAGAACGTTTAGCTTCTGGTCCCTACATGGCGCAAAATGCGCGGGAAATGTTGGAGAAAGAACCACCTAGCACTAACGGTAAAATCAGAGGAGACGTACTCAGGTATTTGACTGGTAATGATCTCAACTTACTTACAGGCAAAGTCGTCAGCACCGCAGCAGCCAACGGAGATGAAATAGCACAAGAAGTATTATACAGGGGTGCATGGGCTTTGGGGGTCGGTATTGGTAATGTCGCCAACCTCATGAATCCCCAACGGTTTGTTTTAGGTGGTGGTGTTACCAAATCTGGGGATAATTTCTGGACTGTGGTGCGAAAGGTGGCTAGGGAAACCGCACTCCCAGAGGTGAATTTTGAGGTTGTGCGGGCATTATTGGGTGATGATGCACCTTTATGGGGGGCTGTGGCTTTGGGTTTGAATGTTTTGGATTAAACTCTTTTTCTCACGCAGAGGCGCAGAGACGCGGAGAGATATCTTAAATATTCGCTTGTTGTCTTTGATAAAGTGACCAGTACAACCCTTTTTGTTTTAAGAGTTCTAAATGTGTTCCTCTTTCGGCTATTACTCCTTTTTCCATGACTAATATTAAATCGGCTCGTTTGAGGGGGGCAAAGCGGTGGGCAATTAAGAATACTGTGCGGTTAGAGGAAACATTTTTGAGGTTTTGTAATACTTGTTGTTCGGTTTCACTATCTAAGGCACTGGTGGCTTCATCTAAGATGAGAATTGGTGCAGATGCTAGAAATAATCTGGCTAATGCTATACGTTGTCTTTGCCCTCCAGATAATGCTGTTCCTCTTTCTCCCACGTTGTTTTCATAGCCGTAAGGTAGTTGACTAATGAAGTCATGTGCTACTGCTAATCTGGCAGCTTCGACAACTTGTTCGGAGGTAATATCTGGATTGCCTAATGTAATGTTTTCCAAGATTGAACCATTAAATAAAAAGTCTTCTTGGAGAACTACCCCTATTTGTTGTCTTAAAGATGCTAAGTCAGCACTTTTGATATCAAATCCATCAATTAGAATTCTTCCTGACTCAATTTGATAGAGTCTTTGGAGAAGTTTAGAAAGGGTACTTTTTCCTGAGCCACTTCTGCCGACAATGCCTACAAATTGTCCTGGTTTAATGTTAAAAGAGATGCCTTTTAATACTGGTTCGGTGTTGGCATGATAACGAAAGAAAACTTGGTCAAAATCAACTTCACCTTTGAGGGGTGGTAATACTAATCCTGTGCCGGCTTCTGTTTCTGGGGCAGCGTTGAGAATATCACCAATTCTATCTACTGATAATAGCACTTGTTGGAGATTTTGCCACAACTGGACTAACCGTAATAGGGGACTTGTCACTCTTCCTGATAACATTTGGAACGCGATTAATTGACCAATGGTTAGTTGATGATCAATTACTAATTTTGCCCCAAACCACAGGATAATTAAGGTAGAAAAGTTAGTGAGAAAGTCACCAATATTACTACTAATATTAGATGTGGTGGAAGCTTTAAAACTGGTACGAATGAAGCGGGCAAATAAACCTTCCCACCGTTCTCTCGCTACTGGTTCTGCGGCATGGGCTTTAACAGAATGAATGCCAGTGATTGTCTCGACTAAAAATGATTGACTGTCCGCACTCCGGTTAAAGGTTTCATTTAGCCAATTTCGCAAAATCGGTGTGGCGATAATAGTTAATGTGGCAAATAATGGTAAGACAGCTAAGGCTACAAATGTTAGAGGAATGTTGTAATAAAACATTAATCCCAGGTAAACTACAGCGAAGATACTGTCAAGAATGACGGTTAAAGCTGTACCTGTGAGAAATTGGCGAATTTGTTCTAATTCTTGGACTCTAGCAACTGTATCACCCACTCTCCGCGACTCAAAATAAGCCAAGGGTAAACGCATTAAATGGCGAAAAAGTTGAGCCGATAAACTCAAGTCTAAACGCCGGGCTGTGTGGGTAAAGATGAATAGCCGCAGCATACCCAGGATAGATTCAAATGTCGCCACAAACAAGAGGGCGATCGCCATCACATCCAAAGTAGCTAAACTCTCCTGTACCATCACTTTGTCAATGATGACTTGAGTAATTAATGGAGAAGCTAAACCCAATAATTGCAAGGTAAAGGAAGCTAATAAAACTTCACCTAATAAACCCCGATATTTCCAAACCGCAGGAGTAAACCAAGCTAAATTAAATTTCTCTTGCTGGGAAATTAGTTCAGTTTGCCATAATGTACCATCCCAACAATTATCCACCACAGATTGAGGTAAATGTTCACAAATATAATCAGGATTTTGAGGATTGGCAATAATTAAAAAATTGCCTTTTATGCCATAAGCTACAACCCAATTAAATTGGGGATTTTTATCTTCCTGATTACCTTGATTCCACAACAATACGGCGGGAAAAGTTAATTGGCGTAATTCATACCAATTAACCTGTAATTTCCGCAATACTAACCCTAATTTCTCCCCTGCTTCTACCAGATTTTTCGGCTTTTGTCCTCGCAACTGACGTTGTACCCATTCTAATTGCACAGGATTTTGTAAATATTGCGCCACCATTGTTAAACAAGCTGCACCTGTATTTCCACTTCCCACAAAGGGATAATTAGAAATTGTGGGTTGTTCCCATTTCGCAGGATGTGAAGGTGAAGAAATGGGAGAATTAGGAACTGGTAAAATAGTTTCAATCTCTTCTACCTCTGCTGAATTATTCCAAAATTCATTAACTTGAGGATTTAAAACCTTTTTCCACAAAGCCGAATTCCAACACACAACTATAACTTCCTTACTAGCAGCTACAGCTTTACAATCAGCAAATAATGGTTGACAGTTGCCAAACCAATCTCCTGCTTGTAAAGTAGCTACAGTTTTATTTTCTTCTTCCTCTCGTAAACGCACTTTACCAGCGGCAATAAAAAATTGATAGTTTCGCTTGCCAAAAGCATCACTACCTAATTTTTGTGACCAAATTTTTTCGCCAAGTTTGTAGTTATGTATTTCTGCTTGCTGTTTTAATTCGTTTTGTTCTTCAGCATTTAGCCAGGATAGTGGCGGTTCATTCCAGGGTAAATTGTTTAACACATTTATTCGTTAAAATTGATTATTTAGAAGTTTTAATGCAATTGAATTTTGACTGTCAGATTTTGAATCTTATCCCCTAGCCATTTCTCAAATAACTCATTTTTTAGTGATTGTTGTAATTGAGTATCTTCTAAAGATGCTGGAAGAATTTGTTCTAATCTAAATAAAGCAAAACGTCCTTCTATTTCTATGGGATTGATCAATTTTCCAGGGGTGGTTGAGTCTACAGCCGCACGTAATATGTCTGGTATCGTCCCCCGACTAATTGGTCCCATCATGCCATTAAATACTCTTTCATCGGCTAATGAATACTCTCTTGCCAGTTGTTCAAAACTACTTCCTTCTTCAACTTGAGTTTGTAGTTCTTCTGCTAATTCCCGACTGTCAACTAGAATCCGCGACAGGATAACTCTATCCAAGTAAATTTTCTTTTCAATAAAGTATTCTGGTAATTTTGATTCTGTGACTAATTCTTTGAGTTTCTCTAACTGAAAGCTAAAGGTAATAGATGTATGAAAAGTTGTATAATCTGTACCATTGCCTATTAGCCATTCTTGAAATTTTTGGGCATCAGTTAGTTGATTTTTTAGACGAAAATCAATAATTGTCTGTTCAATTAAGGTGGAACTAATCTCAATATCTGTTCTAGCACTAATTTCTTTTTCAATTACGTGCTGACGCAGTACGTCACTCATGAAATTTCCTAGTCTACCAGATATTTGTAAGTATTTGACTACTTCAGCTAGGGTAATTTCCTGATCATTTACAGTTAAAAAAGATGAAGATTCCATGAAGTGATTCTCAGGATAATGCTAAAACATCTATAAGACTTTCCATTAAATAATGGGGAAAACAGTAGAAAACTATATCTAGCAATAATAAAGATTCGATAAATTAAATATGTAATTAATAAGTAGTTACTAGATCCCCGACTTCTTTGAGAAGTCGGGGATCTATTTCTTAAAATGAACTCAATAATTTTATATTATAAATATTTTCAAATCTGTAAGCAGTATAACAAAAATAATAATGTTGGGTTTCCTTGTGTCAACCCAACCTACGAAAATTGTAATTTTAGTCAACAATTAAACAAAGATACTTTGGTAAATTAATGCCAATATTATCGCCGCAGTTGCACCAATCAGGGTATTAAAGATATTGACAACCTCATTGGTCAGCCAACTATATTTAGATTGCAAAGTCGCACCAATGACACTTTCTAAATTTGTAGCGATAAATGCGGCTATGACACTCCATAAGATGCCAAGGGGATTAATTAAATTTACTCCCCAACCAATGAGTGCGATCGCTATTGATGCTACCATACCAGCTAAAGTCCCTTCTAAACTTACCGCCCCTTCTGTCCCCCTGGGAACTGGTTGTAGTGTCGTAATTAAAAAGGTGCTTTTACCATAAGCTTTACCAACTTCACTGGCTGTAGTATCAGAAAGTTTAGTGCTAAAACTGGCAACATAACCCAAACATAACAAATATTTAAAATCAGGTAAAAACAATACTCCCAACGCACATAAAGCCGCTATTAATGCTGAACCCCAAACGTTTTCTGGACCTCTTGCACCGGCACGTTTTTCCGCAATTCCGGCGGCTTCTTTTTCTGCCATACCAATGCGCGTTACCCCAGAACCGACAATAAAATAAAATACCACCACTAGATATCCCTGCCAACCTAGTGTTCCCCAAATGATTACTCCTAATAATCCAGCATTAAGTATACCTGCCGGGGTGAGCAATTTTTTGGGAATAATTGCGACTATTCCTAGTAAAATTGCATTTAAGCCTACTCCCATTAACCAGGGATTAATAGAATCTATTAAAGATAACATCTGTGATAAATTATGAGTATTTTCAGATTTTTATGCTAATAAAATGATTTTATCCTCTTTTACCACATTCATATTAAGATTCCTTTCTCCCTTGCTTTTCTATTGCTTGTTGTACTACTTCAATTTTTAATTCCAGTGCTTCGGCAATTTGTTCTATACTCAAACCCATTTTCAAAAGACGAGGAATTGCTTCTAACTTAGTTTCTTCCTTAACTTCTTGATAAAATCTGGTTTGTTGCCATTCTGTTAATCCAAACATTGCTTCTAACTCCTGACGGGTATAGGTGGAAAACTTATAAATTAGCATCCTTTCTACTAATTCTAAAAGATAACGACTGTTTGCCGCATCTGCTTGTTGTACTAAATTAATTAAACTTCTTGCTGTTTGTATTGCTTCATCTTCAGGCGCAACTACTAATTGAATAATTCCTAAACCAATTGAAGATAATGTATCAGTTAATTCATCTAAATAAACTACATGAATTTGTCCCGCAGCTAGTGAACTTTGATATGTCAAGGGTATTCCAGGATCAAGACTCCGTTTAGCCCACAATACTACAGCTTGCCATTTTTTATCAGGTTTATACTGGTTTAAATACAGAAATACTTCGGTAATTAACCGCCAGTATAAGTTATCATCATCTTGAAATTGAACTTCAACAAAATAAATCGGATCTTCTGGGTACTCAACTTTGGGTAGAAATACACCATCTATGCGTCGTGCTAGTTCCTTGATTTCGACTGATGAAAATTCGTAGTGTGTAGCTAGTTGGGGTGGTTTTTCCAGCAGTTCAAATAAAACGCTGGGGAGATTTTGCAGGAGGGTGTAAATATGGTGTCTGTCTTCATTTGTGGTCAGAAGCAGAGTATGAACTTCTGTAAGTTTACAATGATTCGCTGCGTAAACTTCTCACTACCTAACTATTGTTAAATTAACCGATTTTTTAGTTCTTGAGGTGACAGCACTAAAATTGGTGAACCTTCAAATCCACTCGCATCACGAGTAACAATTGCTTCCAATCCCCATTTAATCGCAGATGCTACTTGTACCGCATCTTCAAAATCAGCTAATTTTAATTCTATAGCTTGCTCAAGCACTCCGCGATCTACCGCACAAACCTCCATTAATGCCAACAATTTAATTACTGCTGTAATTGCATTTTCAGAACTTTTAGTCTGTCGTCCAACCAAGTAATGCACATCTGTTATTGTTGTCGCTGAAATAAATCCTTCAATTTGTCCTAATTCAACTGCTTCTAGTAAAAATGCGGCATCAGTTACAAAAGGTTCACGCGCTAACAAGGCGTCTAATAAAACATTTGTATCAAATAGAACTTTCATTATAAATATTTTTGCACCAATCTTTCATCTAGTAAAGCTTTCACCTCTTCATCTGTAGGTGGTGGTGTGTCTGTTTTGGCAATACCAATTAAACTTGCAGCTAAACCTTTTGGTTTTGCGGCTGAATATGTTTTTGGTATAAGCGAGTGAGTTAAGGCATTGATTAATTGTAAACGTTCTTCAACAGATAATCTCAGTGCTTGATCCTGAAGTTCATGTAACGTCATAATAATCATCTCTCAATATATCTTCTCAATTTTGCGGTTCAGACGATCTCTAAATATCTCATTACCCATAAGTAGGTGGGCGTTAAAAATTGTCGTTGGGGCAAGGGAACAGGGAACTCTTAACTGGGAACAGGAAGAGAGTTTTGAGTGATTTTACTTTTCTTCACATACCTTTCAATTTTTCTGTTCACCTACTTAACATCAAACTCGAAATTATTGATTATTTTACTATAATTGATAATCAACCTACAGAGAAATTAACTAAATCCTACTTTTATTCTCCAACTCACCCCCACCATGAACCAACCCATATTCCATCTTGCCTTCCCCGTCACCAATATCCCCGACACCAAAGCCTATTATGTTGACGGTTTAGGCTGCATTCCCGGACGCGAAAACCCCCACGCTTTGATTCTCAACCTCTATGGACATCAATTAGTAGCACATACAACGAAAGACATACTCACACCTCAAAAAGCAATTTATCCCCGACACTTTGGACTAATTTTCACCCAAGCAGCAGATTGGCAAGAATTACTAGAAAGGGCAAACAACAAAGATTTAAAATTTAGAGAAGAACCCAAATACCGCTTTACCAATTCCCTTCTAGAGCATCGGACTTTTTTCTTAGAAGACCCTTTTTATAACTTAATGGAATTTAAATATTATCGTCATCCAGAAGCAATTTTTGGCAATGCTGAACATACCCAAATTGGTGATAGAAATTAGCTGTCTAAGTAATTGGACAAAAATATTTACAGTCATTGCGAGGGAAGGGAAGCAATCACAACCCTTGGAATTGCTTCATTTCACTTCGTTCCATATGGCTAACGCCACGCAACGCTTACGCAATGACATTGTGTAATTAATTCTGTCTCACTACTTATAACGAATTACAGATGATAATAGTAAAGATATAGTGACTGAGGTATTCCTTCTCACTATTTTTATCATAAGCTATTAGGAACAAAAATAAATTTATATATAACAAGTATCATTGGTATGATTTTTCGATTATAAAATATATATATATTAATATCAAGTAGATTCATGGATATTCATAATTTAGGAATTAATTTCTAATAATATAATTTATGGATAAAATTTTGCTAAAAATTTGGAAAAAAATATTAAGGAAAATTGATCAACATCCATACACAAAATATCAAGCTGATTGTTTCTATCAAAAAGCTGTAGAGAAAAATCTTCATAACCTGCCTATTATTTCACCGGAGGATATTAATTTAGTTGATCTTGTCAAAAAAGAAGGAGTTGTGATTACTACTTTAGACAAATTGGGAATTATATCTACTCCTGATTTGCTTGAATCTGCACAAATTCTCATGCCACAAATATCACAAAATGTATTGTCTCGCTCCCATGAAATTGTTATTCATGCTAGTCCACAACAAATAATGGAGTATCCAAAAATTTTTTTATGGGGAGTTGAACAACGGTTACTGAATATCATTGAAAATTTTCTTGGTGTACCTGTAGCTTATCAAGGTGTATATTTTCGTCAAGATATTGCTAATAACTTGGAAGCAGGTTCAAGGCTATGGCATATAGATCAAGAGGATAGAAAAATTTTAAAGATTATCATCTACTTAAATGATGTTAGTGAGAATCATGGACCATTTCAATATATTTCCAAATCTTTAACATCAGAAATAGCTCATACTTTAAAATATACATCTGGTTACATTCCAGATAAAATTATGCAAAAAATTATATCTTCAGCCATTTATAAATCATGTACAGGAATGGCTGGTACAGTAATCATTGCCGATACTGCTAGTATTTTTCATCGAGGTAAGCCACCTATAACTTCAGATAGATTTACCCTATTTTTTGATTACACTACTATCCGATATAAACAAGTATTACATGGTACATCTACTCTACCATATAAGGATTTACTTGTATTGAGTAAATACCTTTCAGAATCACAAAAGAAGTGTATTTTTTGGTAAAGAAAAATTCATGATTTCACTGATTTTGTTAATATCTTTGCCACTATTGATAAAGTTCTAGAATCTGTTAACATTAAAGGATGTAATAACACTGGTAAAGTTATTTCTTTGCCTATACCAAGTTGTGAACTTTCTGTTGGGATAATCATTAAATCATAAGGTGTCCAAATAGATGTAAAATTCAACTGCTTTAACATCTCGACATCAGAATTTAAATCATTGAGAAAATCACTATGAGGACGCATTTGCAAAGCACCAGCCAGCCAAGTACCATAAGCAACTATAGTTCCATAATGAGGTGAAGAAATCGTAATAAATCGCTGGACTCTATTTATTCCCCCCAACCGCTGAATATAATAGCGGCTGACAATTCCTCCCATACTAAAACCCACTATATCCAGTGGTTGCGCTGTTGCAAAAGTATCATTTACATAATTAGCTACCTGCTGGGCTAATTTCTCCAAAACCTCAGAACCATTATTAGGGATTAAATCCACCGTATGCACAGACAACCCTTGTTGTCGCAGAGAAAACGCCATTTTATTGAAAACCGCCCCAGTATCGTTAATACCATGCACTAATAAAACGGGATTTTGCTGTTTTGTTGCTATCATCTTAATTAGTTAATATTGTCAATAATTTAACTCAATATTACAATCTTAAATATACAATGCAATACTTATCGGTTAAGGAAATGTAGGTTGGGTTGAGCGACAGCGAAACCCAACATTATCAAGGATTTGGTTGGATTATGGCTGATGCCTCCGGCACGCTACCGCAGGGATACGCCACACTGCGTGGACGTTCCGATTGTTCCGCGTTCACGCAGTGTCCCGCAGGGATACGTTTACGTTCCACAACCCAACCTAAGTAATGGGACAGAATTAATTACACAATGTCATTGCAAATGGAACGAAGTGAAATGAAGCAATCGCAAGGGTTGTGATTGCTTCCCTTCGCTTGCAATGACTGTAAATATTTTTGTCCAATTACTTACCGGATGATGACTTTTTAGGCTTAACCGAGCAGTATTGATATACAATGTATGAAAGTTTTGTGACTGAATCTAGATTATTAAGATTTATGAAATAAATTCTCATAATCTTATAGTTATAATAAAATTTAATAATTAATTTGCGTTATTTACTAAAAACTGTTTTCGACAAAAAAGACCTACAAATACTTGCCAGTAGTAATTATAGGCTTTTCATCAGCAAACATGAGGTTTAACAATTGACCGCAGATAACGCCATCAAATGTAATATTACACCGTAATTTTTAACAATTTCGGTAACAGTCCCAACTATTCAAACCAGGAGCATTTTTTATGGGCTTTATCAAAAATATCATTGCGGGTATTGTGGGTTTTATTACTGGATTGTTTAGCAATAAGGGTAATAGCTACTACTTAGAACTAAAGGAAGAAGCTAATGTTACTCAATCTCCAGCAACAGTAGCAGCACAACCTATACCAAAAGTTGAACCAAAAGCTACACCGGCAGCAGTAAAAGTGACTAAGCCCGAACCAGTTAAAATATCAGTCCCCACTGAAACCAATTTTGCCACCAAATATCTCATTCCTACCAATAGTCCCCGTCGTCGTCCCGGCGTAAATATGAATGTCTTTTTAGATATGGCAAGTCAAGTTAAAACTCCCGGATAAGTATCAAAACGATTATAAATCGTGGCTATACTAAACACGGGTGAGATCTAAACTTTTGCCAAATAGACATCTGGTGAAAATTAAATATGCGTGACATGAAACCCCTGTAGAGACGTTCCATGGAACGTCTCTACAATCTTTACCGGAGATGTCTAATGACAAAGAACCCAGATGTGTAGGGGTAAAGCAAAAGCTTAATGGTGTCAACTTAACGTAAAACCTCTATCCCGCAAAGAACTCAAGTCATCTCATTCCCCTGCTCTGACTGGGAATGAATTCTAGAAGGCTCTGCCTTCAATGATATTAGAGGCAGAGCCTCATCAACTGCATTCCTAGTCAGAGACTAGGAACGAGATGTGGTAGGGATTTGAGCTTAAGTTGACACCAATGAAGCTCTTGCTTTACCCCTACGTTTAGAATCAAACAATCAAACCGTTTTGAGTATATACAGATAAAACTAATTTTGCATTAGTCCACCTGCGTGGACTTTGTTTGTAAGTAGTGAGACAGAATTAGTTACACAATGTCATTGCGTAAGCGTTGCGTGGCGTTAGCCATATGGAACGAAGTGAAATGAAGCAATTCCAAGGGTTGTGATTGCTTCCCTTCGCTCGCAATGACTGTAAATATTTTTGTCCAATTACTTATAGTAGCGATTTATAATCGCCAATACTTTAAAAACACCCTACGAAGCATTTTTAGTAAAGATAATCCCACTATATAAATGAAAAGCTGCATCCCAATTACTTTGTTCTCTACGAAATAGATTAATCTGAGATGGGATTTGTTTGAGGATGTCCGTTTGGTCTATAACTATTTGTGCAAAGGGTTGAAAATCTGACCACACCTTAACTTCAGGTAACTGTTTCTCAATCCATACCATTAGATTATTCCAGTTTATTCTTATAGTATTATGGTTAGCTTGAGATTGAGAGTCTAAACCTTGTTGAAATTCATAGCCTTGATCATAAATTCGCAAAATACTCCGTCTATTTGGTAGATGTAAATCACAAAATTGAGCATAATCTTGAGTTTTAGTTTTCCGTTCTAGTTGACCTCTAGCATTAACATCTACAACTTGCTCAAAAATTGGTAAAAGTCCCATTACTCTATTAGTAACTTCTGATAAATCAAATCTCATTGAACCAGTTTGATTTGCTTCATTTTGACAAACTACGTTGATTTGAGATTTATTTATTGATAAATGTTTAACTTGAAATACTTGAATCTGTTGAATTTGGGGAATTTTTACCCAAAAACAGGGAATACCAGCCTGTTGTAATTGTGTTCCATAGAATGCTAATTCTCCGACTTGAGCAATGCGATAAACTCGCCAATTCTGGCTAGGTAATATCATTCTTGCTGTGTAAACGTCTACTTGCATAATTTGGGCAAAATTCCTGGCGGCACTGGTTTTGAGTTCATTGTGAATGGGTTCTAAAACTAATATTCCCAGTTGATTGTTATGAGGTGCAGATATAGATTTAACTATAGCTCTTTGTTTTTCTTCTTGTTTAACTTCTTCTAATCGCTGTAAACCTTGACGAGCTTGAGAAATAATTTTACTATGAGTCGTGGTGCGGAGTAATTGACGATATACTTTTTCAGCTTCTGGAAATTGATGAGAAACTTCTTTTAACTTACCAAAATACAGTTGTACCCAAGGATTTTCTGGTGATTCTATCAGTAGTTTCTGAAGTAATTTAGCTGCTGTTTGATAATCTTTACATTCAAAAGCTTTAAGAACTTGATCAAGCATATAAGTAGGTGAACACAATAAAACCAAACTGTGTAAAGAAATGTAAAATCGCCTAAACCCTCTTCACTCTTGCCTCTTGCCTCTTGCCTTTTGCCTTGCCATAACGACAATTTTCAACGCCAACCTACTTAATAGTTTTTATACTCAAAAAGGTTGGAACATGGACTTTTGTAAAATCACGAAAACCCCTACCTGGAGAATCAAATAATTAAGCCGTGTTGGGTATAATAAAGGATATACATCCCCGACTTCTCAGAGAAGTCGGGAATCTGGCTGAATCAATAACAATACCTGTTTCCGCCATCAGGTTTAGGATTTTCCTTAGCAGTTCGCATTGCGCCTAGTATGGTGGAAATGAAAACACAGCGCTTTGTTTGCCCACCAGACTTACTAGATAGAGTGATTCGGCCTAATTGGCTGAGGGGGACACTACCTATGTAATCAAACTGGACTCGTCTTACACCATTAGACAATTTGTTTAATGTGGATTCATTTTCATCCAACTTCGCACTAGCATCTAAGTCGTTCCATTGGGCATTAGATGAGTTAATTGTAGCCGGATGAATTGCCCATTGCACAATATTATTTTGTTCTCGAAAACTAACGTGGTAAGTTAACTTTTCCTTTCTGGCTTGGCTTTGGGCTTCACGCATGGCTCGATAAACTTGATCTTGGGCAACATTTAAGTTGCGAGTTTTCATAAACGCTAACCAGTTTGGTGCAACTATTGCTGATAATATCCCTATCATTAACACCACCGCAATCATTTCTATTAAAGTAAACCCATCCTGAAATCGCCTATTTAATAAATAAATCATTATTTGCCAGCAAGATAACTATATAGCCTTTCCCACTCTAATCAGATACAAAATTCCCCTTCCCCAACCAATACTGCTCGGTTAAGCCTAAAAAGTGATTATCAGGTAGGTTGGGGAACGTTTACGTATCCCTGCGAACTGCTTGCAGCAGCGCTTCGCTATCGCCGGAGGCATCAGCCATAACTCAACATTATCAAGGATTTTGTTGGGTTTGGCTGTCGCTCAACCCAACCTACATTTCCTTAACCGACCAGTATTGCCTCACCAACCCTCCCCAAAGCATCGGCTACGGTGTACACACAAGTTACGGAATCACCATTATTCC
>NZ_VILC01000108.1:0-13619 GCF_009712065.1 Aphanizomenon sp. UHCC 0183
CCCCCAAGGTATAGTTTCCTTAATTGTGTGTCCCCGACGGCGTAAATCTGCCAAAGTTAAAGCATCTAAACCCCATGCTTCTACTCGCAATTCATCAGGTAGCCACTGGTGATGTATCCGTGGGGTAGAAACCGCTGCACCCACATCCATTTTATATTCTAAAACATTCACAATAATTTGCAATACTTGAGTAATAATCGTACTACCACCAGGCGCACCAACAGCAATCAGCAAGCGATTATTTTTAGTAACAATGGTGGGTGTCATACTAGAAAGAGGCGTTTTTCTGGGAGCAACACTGTTAGCTTCATTCCCCACGAATCCAAAAGCATTTGGTACTCCTGGTGCAGCAGAAAAATCATCCATTTCATTATTTAAAGCTATTCCTGTTCCCGGTGTGACAATCCCCGCACCAAAGCCGAGATTAATTGTAAAAGTTAAACTAACAGCGTTTCTGTCTGCGTCAACTACATTTAAATGACTCGTTTCTGTTGATTCATGAAATTTTGAAGTTTTGAGTCCAGGTTTTATTTCTGTTGATGGTGTCGCCATATTCATGTTAATTTCTTGGCGGCGTTTTTGAGCATAAGCTGGACTAATTAATTCAGAAACGGGGACTTTCACAAAATCAGGATCACCTAAATATTTTGCGCGATCGCTATAAGCAATTTTCATTGCTGCTATCATTAAATGTATAGCGTCGGGATGATGCCATCCTAATGATTGTAAATCTGTATCACCGATAATATTTAAAATCTCCAATAAATGAACCCCTCCTGATGATGGTGGTGGCATAGAACAGATTTTAGCCTTGCGAAAGTTTCCACATACAGGAGTTCGCCAAATTGGTTTGTAAGCTTTTAAATCTTCAAGAGTAATTAAACCGCCATTTTTTGCCATATCTGCGGCGAGGATTTCGGCAGTTTTCCCAGTGTAAAAACTTTGGGGATTCTCAGCAATCGCTTCTAAAGTTTTACCTAAATCTCGCTGTATGAGCTTTTCTCCTGGTTGATAATATTCACCATTGCGAGTAAATATTTCCTTAGGAATGTGAATTAAATAAGGTGCAAAAGTAGGGTGTGTTAGCGACAGCGTAACGCACCATTCCAGGTTACATCAGAATTGCAGGTTATTAAATTTGCGTTCCTTAGCGGCTGGGTTATTTAGTATTGCTTGTTTACGGATTTCGTAAGCTGGAAAAGAACGCCAGGAAACTCTATTACTAATCATAAAACCATTTTTAGCAAGTGCAATTCCTGGTTTAACAACTTCTTGCCAAGGTAACTTACCATAACGACGATGGACTTCATACATTCCCGCTACAGTTCCGGGAGTTGCTACTGCTAAATAACCAGTAATACTCGCACCAGGGCGCACTTTTCCATTAGCATCTAAATACATATTTTTAGTAGCTTTTATCGGTGCGCGTTCTCGAAAATCTAAAGCTTTAATTTCCCCTGTTTTTGCAGAATGTAATAGTAAGAAACCACCGCCACCAATCCCAGCAGAAAAAGGTTCAACAACCGAAATAGCGAAGGTTGTAGCTACTGCTGCATCTACCGCATTTCCGCCTTTTTTTAACATTAAAAGTCCGGCTTCACTGGCTAAGGGATTGGCGGAAACAACCATCCCTTTTTTAGTGTGGAGGGGTACGGTGACAGTAGCTGATACAGCTTGGCAAGAGAGGACAGCACCAAGGGAGATAAAAGAGAAGATGAGACGTTGGGTTTTAGTGATTATGGGCATTTTTAATTGTATTTTCAGTTAAAATAATCATAAAATACCCAATTCATCATACCACAGGATGCCGGGCTATGTCTAGTACAGCACGGCGTAAATAAAACAACCATTCTCAATCACCAAAAAGCTTACGCCATATTATTTTTGACTTTTGACTTTTGACTTTTGACTTCCGCGAAGCGGTACTAGTATGTCATGGTAAATTGCGTTCTATATTTATCTCCTTTCTCTCCACCTCTGCGTCCTCTGTGCCTCTGTGGTTCGTATCAAATAAGATGACTGATGATTTGTGAAAATGCTATTAGCAACGTTATCCATGATATTGGGAAAAAATAAATATGAAACTAAATATTTAGACATTATGGGTATTGATTCCGTACAAACATCCATGTTAAGCTATGTAGTAACAAGTAACATCTAGTTTATACATTTTGCATCTCACCTTGATTAACCAGGAGTATCAAAAATGCCAGTAGGTTTACCTGAATTCGTGGAAAACCCAGAAAATCGTTGTCCGGTAATTCTCTTGCTTGATACTTCTGGCTCAATGTCAGGACAACCTATCCAGGAGTTAAATAGAGGTTTGGCAGCTTTCAAGGAAGATGTGATGAAAGATGCTCAAGCCTCTTTAAGTGTAGAAGTTGCCATTGTCACCTTTGGACCTGTGCGACTAACACAAGATTTTGTCACTATAGACCATTTTACACCGCCTAAGCTAGAAACAGAGGGTGTCACACCAATGGGTGCAGCCATAGAATATGCTTTGAATTTATTAGAAACCCGCAAACAGTCTTATAAGGATAACGGTGTTCTTTATTATCGTCCTTGGGTATTTTTAATTACCGATGGTGCGCCTACAGATGCTTGGGAGGGTGCAGCGCAAAGGGTGAGGGAAGAAGAAGAACAGCGGCGAATGTTGTTTTTTACTGTTGGTGTTCAAGGTGCAGATATGAACAAACTCAGACAAATTGCACCTCCAGAACGTCCTCCAGTGACGCTGAATGGCTTAGATTTTCGCTCTTTATTTGTTTGGCTTTCCACTTCTATGAAACGGGTTTCTAGTGGCAAAGTAGGGGAAGCTGTGGCATTACCGCCGGTGGGATGGGGTCAAATTACTACTTAGAGGGTGTATAAGCTAGAAGAACCTCTCCCTAACCCTCTCCTAGGAGGAGAGGGGACATGAAAAAATTAGTTTTCATACAGGGAGTTTTAAAGCCTCTCTCCTTGCAGGGGAGAGGTTTGGAGAGGGGTTATAAAGTCTAATAAAATATACAGGATTTATTTATTGTGGGTTGGAAAGCTATAGCGCGTTCTGCTGTGGGAACGAGTCATCAAAAGCAAAAAATACCAATACCTTGTCAAGACTGCGGAAATTATCGCATTTTTAAGGATGTGATTGTGGGCGCAGTTGCTGATGGTGCTGGGAGTGCTAAATATTCTCATTTTGGTGCTGAATTGGCGGTAGAAACTGTAATTAAATGCTTTGCTGATATTGATAAACAAGGGTTTTCTCAACCACTTTCGGAAATGGAAGCTAAGGAAGTTTTTACTAAGTTTGTCAAGGATGTTATTACTGCGTTAAATAAAAAAGCAGATAATAATGATTATTCTGTTCATGATTTAGCTTGTACTTTGTTAGTTTTTATAGCGACTCCTGAATGGGTTGCAGCCATGCAAATTGGGGATGGATTTATGGTGGTGAGTTCCCAAGATGCAGAATATCAATTGTTGTTTGAACCAGATAAGGGAGAATTTTTCAACGAAACAACTTTTGTCACTTCAGCTAATGCGCTAGAGGAAATGCAGGTACAGGTAATTTCAGGAAAAAAAGAGTTTATTTGTGCTTCTACTGATGGATTAGAAAAAGTGGCAATTCGCTTGAGTGACTGGAAACCTCATGCGCCATTTTTTAAACCTTTGGAGGAATATTTGCGAGAAACAGATAAACCAGAAGATGATGAAAAATATGTAATTGATTTT
Organism: Aphanizomenon sp. UHCC 0183; assembly: GCF_009712065.1. Lineage (NCBI taxonomy): Bacteria > Bacillati > Cyanobacteriota > Cyanophyceae > Nostocales > Aphanizomenonaceae > Aphanizomenon > Aphanizomenon sp. UHCC 0183. Next base: position 3,721 of record NZ_VILC01000108.1, read on the forward strand.
CTCAATTCTGAAAGGTTAAATTCTCGCACTGATGATGATAAAACTTTGCTTTTGTGTCTTTTTGGAAAGGAGATTTAGTAGAGAAGAACCTCTCCCTAACCCTCTCCTAAGAGGAGAGGGGACATGAAAAAATGAGTTTTTGTACAGGGAGTTTTGAAGCTTCTCCCCTTGCAGGGGGATTTTCTAAGAACCTCTCCCTAACCCTCTCCTAAGAGGAGAGGGGACATGAAAAAATGAATTTTTGTACAGGGAGTTTTAAAGCCTCTCCCCTTGCAGGGGAGAGGTTTGGAGAGGGGTCAAAAATTGACTTTGCAACTTTTCAAATACCATTTGATATTTATTTCAACCCATCTAATTAAAATTATATGACAGTTCTTACCTGTGCCAGTACGGGAAAATCAATTACTCTGTTGGGTGAAGAGATTGCTAATAGTGGTGAAGCGAAAGTTTGGCGAACTAATCAAAAAGGTTATTTAGCGAAAATTTACCATTCTCCAACACCTGAACGGGTGCAGAAGTTAGCGGTAATGATAGCAAATCCACCCACAGAACCAAATTCCCATCTTAATCATGTTTCTTTTGCTTGGCCTAAGTCGGCGTTGAAAAATGCTCAGGGTGATTGTGTGGGCTTTTTGATGCCAGAAATTAAGGATGGAAAAGAACTTATTAATGTTTATAATTCCAGTCTTCGTAAAGCGTCAAAACTTGAGATTGATTGGCGGTTTCTGCACACAACAGCGCTGAATATTGTTTCAATTATTGAAGCATTGCACGCTGCTGGTTATGTATTGGGAGATATTAAACAACAAAATATTTTAGTGAATAATCGGGCTTTACCTTCAATTATTGATACAGATTCTTTTCAGGTAAAAAATCCGAAAAATGGTAAGGTTTATCGTTGTTTAGTTGGTTCACCAGGTTATACACCACCTGAATTAATGGGAAAAGATTTTGCTAGTATTGAGCAAACGGAAGTACATGATAGATTCCGGTTAGGGGTAATTATCTATCAATTATTATTTAGTGGTAATAATCATTTTCAGGGAAAATGGACCGGTGCGGGGGAAAATCCAGAACCTGATGAAATTATCCGTCAGGGTTTATGGCTGTATTCAGCAAATAGTTTAATTGAACCTGTACCGATAACAATTCCCATGATAATTGTTCATCCAGCAATTCGGGAATGTTTTCTTAAATGCTTTAATGATGGTCATAAAAATCCCAATTTACGCCCCACAGCTAGGGAGTGGTTGAAGGCTTTAAGAACAGGGAATGATAATTTGACTATATGTGGCAGGGTAGATAGTCATTATTATAGTAGAACTTTTGGTAATTGTTATTGGTGCGATCGCTCTACAAATCTTGGTGTTGATATTTTTCCTGGTGTTGTGAAAGCAAAACCATCTGTTGTTGAGGAATCAACGATTTTTGCAGCTACTAACACCTTGGAACTGGTTAAGCAAGAAGGAAAGATAATAACTGTAGTTGGTCAAGTTGCTAATACTCGCCATCTTAGCAGCATAAATATATTCTTTATTAACTTTGGTAACGTTTCTAGTCTCGTCAACGGTTATAGTCCTTTTGCAATTGTTATATTTTCAGAAGGTTTAAAAAATTTATCTAATTCCAGAAGCTTAACAATTACTCAATTAAGTAATTGGGTTGGAAGTTATATCAAAATTACGGGAACTCTTGAAATACATCAAAAATCAAGTTGTAATACTCCACAAATAATACTAAAAGATTCAAACCAAATAAGTCTAATTAGTCAAACTGAAGCTAATAACCTAATTGCGGGAAATACTAATACAAATACTTCAGCCGCAGTTAAGCAAACTCAATCTCAAGTTACGCAACCAGCAGTTTCTAAACCTCAAAATCAACCTGTCATCACCCAAAGAACAGCAACATCTACTACAAATACTTCATCTTCAGTTCAGCAAAATCAATCTCAAATTTCACCAACTAATCAGTCTGGAAATCTATCTTATCAAGTCTCTCAAACACCAGTTTATAAACGTCTAATTCAAACTGTCATCACTCAAACGCTTCAAATAAAGTCTTTTGCAAAGAATATCGACCCGGAGTTTCTATTTCCATTACTAAGAACTGCCGCCATACTGGGATTAATGGGAACTCAAATCTATGGCTATGCACGTTATCGCGTGTTTCCAGTCAATCCCATATCTATAATTGCAAATTTACCTAGTAGTATCTCTTTAGAAAAAACCCTTGAAGGTCATTCTGACTCGGTTAGCTCAGTAGCATACAGTCCCAATGGTCAAACCCTGGCTAGTGGTGGAGGTAATGACAAGACTATCAAACTGTGGAATGTAAAAACGGGAAACCTACTGCAAACCCTTGAAGATCATTCTGACTTGGTTTGGTCAGTAGCATACAGCCCCGATGGTCAAACCCTGGCTAGTGGGAGTAATGACAAGACTATTAAACTGTGGGATGTAAACACGGGAAAGCTACTGCAAACCCTTGAAGGTCATTCTGACTCGGTTAGGTCAGTAGCATACAGCCCCGATGGTCAAACCCTGGCTAGTGGTAGTTATGACGACACCATCAAACTGTGGAATGTAAAAACAGGAAAGCTACTGCAAACCCTCAAAGGTCATTCTAGCTCGGTTAGTTCAGTAGCATACAGCCCCGATGGTCAAACCCTGGCTAGTGGTAGTTATGACGACACTATCAAACTGTGGAATATAAAAACGGGGAAGCTACTGCAAACCCTCAAAGGTAATTCTAGCTCGGTTACTTCAGTAGCATACAGCCCCGATGGTCAAACCCTGGCTAAAGGTAATTCTAGCTCGGTTACTTCAGTAGCATACAGCCCCGATGGTCAAACTCTGGCTAGTGGGAGTATTGACAATACTATCAAACTGTGGAATGTAAAAACAGGAAAGCTACTGCAAACCACAGGAAAGCTACTGCAAACCCTTGAAGGTCATTTTTGGTTTGTTGAGTCAATAGCATACAGCCCCGATGGTCAAACCTTGGCTAGTGGGAGTAGTGACGACACTATCAAGATTTGGCGGTTAAAGTAGTCATTAATAGAATTTTATTAGCAAGCGTTTATTTTTTCATCCTGTAAATCCTTTAATCCTGGACATCCTGATTCTGACAATTTTACTAACCTATTTCCTCACCATAAATCTATGAATCATAAAGTTTTTTATCTTGATGGTAAAAAAATCAATAGCAAACAAACATTTTTAAAACAAGCTGCTGAAGCAATGGAATTTCCTACATACTTCGGCGCTAACTGGGATGCTTTTGATGAATGTATCACCGATTTAACATGGTGTCCGGCTCAAAGATATGTGATATCATAAGATCATGCTGATATCTTTGCTCAAGCTGAACCGACACAGTACCAAATAGCATTGGATATTTTAAATTCAGCCAAAGAATACTGGGAAGCTAATCATATTCCTCTCAAGTTTTTAGTTATTAACAAATAGGTAAAATTACATTTTCACTATTTGGAGATTTTTTGTTGTGGTTGTCTGAATCAGGATTTCCAGGATTTAAGGATGTACAGGATTTGATTGACTTTTTACCTGATGAAAATAAATGTAATATCCCATCATTCCCAATAGTCGGTTTAAACCGACTTGAGCTTTTAGACAGGGAATTTATTCCTTGGCTTCTGGCTATTTGGAGATTGTTTTTTGTGGTTGTCTGAATCAGGATGTCCAGGATTTTAGGATGTACAGGATTGTTATTGGTAGGTTTTCTGTGAATGTTTAGTGATTATAAATTATGATTTAGAGGAAAATATATTTTCTATCATTCACAACAACCTATTTTTTCTAAAAAACATCCTGAAAATCCTCTAATCGGTGAATATCCTGATTCTGACAAATAATAAAATTTATGCCCCGGCTTCCTAAATTCATGGTATTTTTACTCTGATTATAGTTTTCCGTATTTCTTCTAATCTGACTAAAAATATCCTACCTCATGACTAATAATGATATTGTCCGTAAACTAAATGATATAGCCGAACAATTTCATATTTTTGAATGTGTTCCTTGTGCTATGGCTTTGCGTCAATTCCTGATTAATCAGAAAATACCTGGTAGAGAAATTAACTTGTTTACAGGAAGTACAGAAGACCCATTCTGTAATATCTACCATGAAGTTTTACAACAAAACATCTCCATTAACGGTAGACATTATGCTATTGCAGTAGAAATTGATGGACAAGAACTAATTTTTGACAACATTCACACCGAAGGAGTTTCTAGGGTAAACTGGATAAATAACTTATATTGCGTTATACAAGATTTAGGTGGGGAATTTCAAATTACTGAAACAGAATTTTAACCAGAGGAATATTATGTTAGATTTATACGATTTAATCCGCAATATCCAAAAACGTCCAGCTATGTATTTAGGAAAAGCAACCATCGCTAACCTTCGCACATTTATAGCTGGTTACAGTTTTGCCCGTCGTCAAATTCAAATACCTCAAACTGTACAAGAACAAGAATTTTCAAATTTTCAAACTTGGATACAACAAAAATATAATGTTGCTTATAATCAAACGTGGGATCAGATAATTTTATTTTTCTCTAAAGATGAAAATACTGCCTTTGAGGAATTTTTTAAATTATTTAATGAATTTACACAAACAGATTCTATTTCTAAACAGCAAGAAAATATAAAAGTAAGTTCGGGAAGTATGGTGTAATCGTTATACTTTTTAAAAATAAGGGACAAAACAATGAATCACAATAATTTATTGGCAACCTTGCAAGAAAATCGCTTAATGCAAACAGAAAAACAAGTTACAAATTTTGAAAATGCTTTAGCTGAAATAGCTGAAAATCCTAATGAAAATAAATTATCTGCCTATCATCTAATTTTAGATGATCAATGTCAACAGCCAGAAGTGATGTTTAGCTTAATTCATTTTCTGGAATCTTTTGATATGGAGAAGCAAATTACAGCATTTATTCATGTTGTCCCTCAATTAATGATAACTGCACCTGAATGGACAAGAATTATTCACAGCCGGATTTTAAATGATGTATCAGCGTGTGGAGTTTATTGTCACGGTCTAGAATTAATAAAGCGTAAAAACCCTCATCATTTTATCTATGATCTGTTAGAAGAAAGTGTTATTAATCAAATAAATTATCATATAGAAGGACCTCGTGGTATTTTAGTAGGAGAACGTCCTTCTTTGAAAAGACTACAAGTAAACGAGGTCAAGAAATAAAATGCTAAAAATATTGTGGTTTGAGCATCTTCTCCGTCTTTGTGTACATAGATTCAAGGAAAATATATATGATCATGCTGATATCTTTGCTCAAGCAGAACCGACACAGTACAAAATAGCATTGGATATTTTCAATTCAGCTAAAGAATACTGGGAATCTAATCATATTCCTCTCAAGTTTTTAGTTATTAACAAATAGGTCAATTTACATTTTCACTATTTGGATATTGTTTGTTGTGGTTGTCTGAATCAGGATTACCAGGATTTAAGGATGTACAGGATTGTTATTTATAGATTTTCTGTGAATAGTTAATAGTTATAAATTCTGATTCAGAGAAAAATATATTTTCTATCATTCACAAAAACCTATATTTCCTAAAAAACATCCTGTTAATCCTGGTAATCCTGATTCAGACATTATTCACTAATACTCCAATCTTCTAAACGCAAATTAGGAACTTTTTCAAAATCTTTAAAATTACGAGTTACTAAAATCCCATTGACTGATAATGTAATTGCAGCAATGCGTAAATCTTGAGTACCAACGCGGATTTTTTGCTTAACTAATTCAGTGTAAATATTACCCGCAGCTTCGCTAAATTGCAGTAAATTGGCAGTTTTAAAAAACTCTAAATTAGCCTGAAAATTTGCATAAGCTAATACTAATTTATCCGACAATGAGGCATTTCTAATAACATTAAACCTACCGCGCAATTGTTCCTCAGCAGTAATTATAGTTATGGCAATTTCTTCAAATTTGACACTATTAACACGCTGTACAATCAATGGATTTCTGTGTTGAAAGAGAGAAACATGATCTGTATCAAGTACCCATAAACTCATTTTATATGCTCCTGATTTTCAATTTCTTGATAATATTCCTCTATTTCTGCATCTAATTCACGACGATATTCTTCTATATATTCCTGCACTTCATCAAAATGTGGATCATCCTCAAACATTCCTGCAAATTTCATCCAAGGATGTTCTGTTTTAACTGGTTCAATTTCTAAAGTTACTATTTCTGGTTTTCGTGCTTGAAAAAGCTGAATAAGATTATTTAAAGCTTCTTCTTTAGTAGCACCTAAACCTTGACATTCTGGTAAACTTAATAATGTAGCTTTAACCATGCTATCTGCTTGATTTTCAATCAACACATCATAAGTTAACTTGGGTGCAATTGTGGAAAGAGCATTTTTAACAGCTAAAATCATGATATTTTTACTCTTCTAACTCTGAATTAATTATAACACAATACTTGAACAAAGTTAAAATTATTATCTACATGATTTTAAGATTTATAGATTCTTATTAACAATCGTCCATTTTATATTTTATCATCCTGTAAATTCTTTAATCGGTGGACATCCTGATTCTGACAATTTTACTAACCTATTTCCTCACCATAAATCTATGAATCATAAAGTTTTTTATCTTGATGGTAAAAAAATCAATAGCAAACAAACATTTTTAAAACAAGCTGCTGAAGCAATGGAATTTCCTCCATACTTCGGTGCTAACTGGGATGCTTTTGATGAATGTATCACCGATTTAACATGGTGTCCGGCTCAAAGATATGTCATATTATATAATCATGCTGATATCTTTGCTCAAGCTGAACCGACACAGTACCAAATAGCATTGGATATTTTAAATTCAGCCAAAGAATACTGGGAAGCTAATAATATTCCTCTCAATTTTTTAGTTATTAACAAATAGGTAAAGTTACTTTTTCACTATTTGGAGATTGTTTATTGTCGTTGTCAGAATCAGGATAACCAGGATTTAAGGATGTACAGGATTTGATTTATTTTTTACCTAATAAAGATAGATGTAATATTCCATCATTCCCAATAGTCGGTTTCAACCGACTTTAGCTTTTAGACAGGGAATTAATTCCCTGGCTTCCTATTTGGAGATTTTTTGTTGTGGTTGTCAGAATCAGGATAACCAGGATTTTAGGATGTACAGGATTTGATTTATTTTTTACCTAATAAAGATAGATGTAATATTCCATCATTCCCAATAGTCGGTTTCAACCGACTTTAGCTTTTAGACAGGGAATTAATTCCCTGGCTTCCTATTTGAAGATTGCTTGTTGTAGTTGTCTGAATCAGGATTACCAGGATTTAAGGATGTACAGGATTGTAGTTTGTAGATTTTCTGTGAATAATTAATGATTATAAATTCTAATTCAGAGAAAAATATATTTCCTATCATTCACAAAAACCTATATTTTCTAAAAAACATCCTGTTAATCCTCTAATCGGTGGATATCCTGATTCAGACATTATTCACTAATACTCCAATCTTCTAAACGCAAATTAGGAACTTTTTCAAAATCTTTAAAATTACGAGTTACTAAAATCCCATTGACTGATAATGTAATTGCAGCAATGTGTAAATCTTGAGTACCAACGCGGATTTTTTGCTTAACTAATTCAGTGTAAATATTCGCTAAAATGTAGGACATTTAGACTATTTATGTCTTCTAATGTATCCTCTAACCTAGCATAAGCTAAAACTAATTCATTCGCTGATTCACACCTGTTAATAATATTCAGTCTTCCCCGTAGTTGTTCTGTAGCGGTGATAATAGTTATGGCAATATCTTCAGGATTGAACATAGTTAATCGCTGTCTAATTAATGAATTGCCTCTCTATAATAAAGATAGATGATCTGTATCTAATATTCTTAAATTATCCACTTCTTTATTAACCTTTATTCATTAATTGCATCTAGTTCACGACGATATTCTTCTATATATTCTAGCATTTGATCGAATTGCGGATCATCCTTATATTTACCCGCTATTTTTAGCCAAGGATTTTCTGTTTTTGGTGCGACAATCTCTAAAGTCACAATCTTAGCATTTCCTAAACGAACTTGCAAAATTTTATCTAATTGTTCTATTGCTTCCGTTTCTGTATTCCCTAAACCTTGACATTCTGGTAAACTTAATAATGTCGCTTTAACCGTGCCATCTTCTTGATTTTCAATTAACACATCATAAGTTAACTTGGGTGCAATTGTGGAAAGAGCATTTTTAACAGCTAAAATCATGATATTTTTACTCTTCTAACTCTGAATTAATTATAACACAATACTTGAAGAAAGTTAAAATTATCATCTACATGATTTTAAGATTTATAGAATTTTATTAGCAATCGTCCATTTTATATTTTATCATCCTGTTAATCCTTTAATCGGTGGACATTATCTCGACTTCGCTCGATAACCACCTGATTCAGACAAAAAATATCCTGAAAATCCTCAGAGTAGATTAATTCTCTAGCTTCCTTAATAAAGCCACAAAACCAGCTTGAACAAAATGAATATCAGCCGTTACAGCATAAATTAAACCCTGTTCTTTCATAACAACAAATGAGATACAATCTGTTAGACCCCAATCTTTATCTTGACGACTGTGATAAAGTTCCAGCGCACGCATCAGAAGCGTTGTATCTACACTAACAACTTTGATATTATCTGTTTGATAACACTGATTAATAAACTGAACTGATGCTGTGCGGTTCACTGCACTTAAAGCATTACCAACTTCTATTAAAATGGCTTCTGTTACCCATACTTCAACGGCATTTTTTACCCTTGGTAATAATGCTTTAGCTTGAGTATGGTATTGATCATTCTTGTTTAATAAAGCCTGAATAAATACTGTATCTAAAAATAGTCTTTCTTGATTCATTCTCTGATCTCATTGTCATGTTTAGGAGTACCATATAAATAGTGATTATGTTGACTTGACCAATCACTTGGTGCTTCAATAGTTCCTGTTAATGCCTCTAGCACATCCCAAGCATTACCTTCATTTTTTATATTTTCTAGTGATTCATTAAAAAGAGGATTATCCTTGTGCATTCCTGCAAATTTCATCCAAGGATGTTCTGTTTTATCTGGTTCAATTCCTAAAGTTACTATTTCTGGTTTTCGTGCTTGAAAAAGTTGAATCAGATTATTTAATGCTTCCTCTTTATTTGTACCTAAACCTTGACATTCTGGTAAGCTTAACAATGTAGCTTTAACCGTCCCATCTTCTTGATTCTCAATCAACACATCATAAGTTAACTTGGGTGCAATTGTGGAAAGAGCATTTTTTACATCTAAAATCATGATATTTTTACTCTTCTAACGCTGAATTTATTATAACATGATGCTTGAAAATAGTTAATGTCTGAATCAGGATTACCAGGATTTAAGGATATACAGGATTTGATTGACTTTTTACCTGATGAAGATAAATATAATATTCCATCATTCCCAATAGTCGGTTTAAACCGACTTTAGCTTTTAGACAGGGAATTTATTCCCTAGCTTCTTATTTGAAGATTGTTTGTGGTGGTTGTCAGAATCAGGATTACCAGGATTTAAGGATGTACAGGATTTGATGGACTTCGTTATTATATTGCTTCATTCAGAGCTACATCTGATGTTTTTGCACAGAAGATTCGCAGCTATTGGGAAGTTGAAAACAAGGTGCATTATGTTACAGATACAAACATTAGCAAAATATGAAGATATATCTGTAATGCTGGCCGCCTAAAAATATCTTTATCGCTGTTAAACGGCTTGGGTATACTCTTATCAATTATCTCCCCCTCAAGGAATTAAGTAATTGGACAAAAATATTTACAGTCATTGCGA
>NZ_VILC01000109.1:0-17951 GCF_009712065.1 Aphanizomenon sp. UHCC 0183
CCAGAAGCGATAGAAAGTTTACCAAAATTGAAAGAACTAGATTTACGGGAAAATCCGCTTCCTATTTCACCAGAAATTTTAGGATCTTCTGATGAAGTTGGTTCAGTTAAAGACATTTTCAATTACTTGCGATTATTTCATAGCGGTGAAGTACAACCACTTAACCAAGCCAAACTCTTGCTCATTGGACAAGGTAGCGTCGGCAAAACATCCCTCATCGAGCGACTAATCCGCAATAAATATGACAAAAATCAACCTCAAACCGACGGACTGAATGTAGAAACTTGGAATGTATGGGTAAATAGCAAAGACATCCGCCTGAATGTTTGGGATTTTGGTGGACAAGAAATTTATCACGCCACCCATCAGTTTTTTCTGACTAAGCGTAGTCTCTATCTCCTAGTTTGTAATTGTCGCACCAGCGAAGAAGAAAACCGCATCGAATATTGGCTGAAACTAATTGAAAGCTTTGGCGGCCAGTCCCCTGTGATTATCGTTGGCAACAAAAAAGACGAACAACCTCTAGACATCAACCGCAAGGCATTACGGGAAAAATATCCCAATATCCAAGCTATTATCGAGACTTCCTGCCAAGACAATATTGGTATTGATGAACTTCGCACCGCCATTTTTCAGCAAATTGCCAACCTAAAAGAAGTCTATGACCTTCTACCCCTTTCATGGTTTGAAGTTAAACAACAACTTGAATCCATGAATGAAGACTTTATCACCTACAGAGACTATATTGGCATCTGCTACAAAAACGAGATTCCCGAAGGAAAAGACCAAGATCAACTCATTGACCTGCTGCATCGTCTCGGCTTAGTTCTCAACTTCCGTGATCATCCCATCCTCAAAGATACCAACGTCCTCAAACCTAACTGGGTGACAGAAGGCATTTACGCTCTATTGAGTGATGAAAACTTGAAAACTAAAGCCCAAGGCATTTTCACCCCCGCCGATCTCACCCGCATCCTCAATCCAGCGCGATATCCAACTGATCGTCATGTATATCTGATCGATCTAATGAAGGAATTTGAACTTTGTTTTGCACTAGAATGTAAACCAGAAAAATACTTGATTGCGGGACTTCTACCCAAAGACCAACCAAACAAAACAGAACTAGAAGGGGAAACCCTAGAATTTCAATACCATTACAAAGTTCTCCCCGAAAGCATTATTTCCCGTTTCATCGTCAATACCCACGAAAAAATCCATAACCAAGTCTATTGGCGCAGTGGTGTAATGTTGCAATATGAAGAATACAAAGAAATCTACAACATTGCTCGCATCAAATCCGACCCCGAAGACAAAAAAATCTTTATCACCATTAGCGGCCGTAAAAAAACAAGGCGTTCATTTCTTGGTATTCTCCGCGAGTTCTTCCAAAAAATCCACAAAAGTCTCCCCAACCTCGAAATCACAGAATGGGTTCCCGTCCTTGGTTACCCCAAATATCCACCCCTTGACTATCAAGAACTTCTGGGACTTGAGAAAATGAAAGTTGTTGAATATCCAATTGGTAAACTCAACATAAACATTAATATCCCTCAACTTTTAGATGGTTATGAATTACGAGAATCACGTCGGAAATCACAAAAAGGAGATTATGATTTAGATGATAGGACTGCTTATGAAGATATGCTAGATATTACTAAACTAGCTGTTAGCAGAGAAATTAATATTCATAATAAAGCGGAGGCAAGTACAATGACAGAATCTTATCAATCTAAATATGATCAAAGAAATGCAAATAATCAATTTGTAGATACAGCCCAATCCGGTAGTAATGTTACATTTAATCAAACTAACTACACGCCTGAACAGAAGCAGAGTTTAGCAGAAGCAGCAGCAGAAATTCAAAACCTTCTCAAACAGTTAGACGAAACAAATCCTACTGCCACTGAATCAGAACAAATTGCTCACCTCAAAGATAACACTACTCCTAACTTTAGAAAACGTGCTTTAAGTGCATTACAGGGAGGAACTGAAGCCGCAATTGATGAGTTTCTTCTTGAGAACAAATTTCTAAAAGTCGGTAAAGCTGTTATCAAAGGTTACTTACAACCAGACAAGTAATAAGACAGAATTAATTACACAATGTCATTGCCTTAGCGAAGCGTGGCGTTAGCTATATGGAATGAAGTAAAATGAAGCAATTCCAAGGGTTGTGATTGCTTCGCTTCGCTCGCAATGACTGTAAATATTTTTTTTACCCATAAAATTCACATTCCTTAGTATCAACAACGCCAGAGAATAAATTCTCTGTCTCATAGCTGAAGTCGGTTGAAACCGACTAAAATTCCGGTTGTTAGTTATACGTCGCAAGCTGACAATATAATCCACATTCAGCAGGTGTTTTTTGAATTTTCGGAATTATCTATAACCCAATGATAATAAGGCTTTCAGACAATTACACACAATTCTATATTAGGGCGATGCCTTCGGTTCGGTGTAGCGATAGCGAAGCGCTCCGTAGGAATCGCAGCTTTAGGTAGAGCTAGAATCAAGATTATTGAGAATAATGTTAATAAATTAGTATATTTATTCATGCTGAATGTGGGCTGTAAATATTTTTGTCCAATTACTTATATGATTGCAAATATCTAATCATGTTTAGTTTCTACTCACCCGTATTGATTCAGGAGTATTCAGGTCGTAAAATGAATGTTTAACGTCAAAAAAGCTATAGGATAGATATAATATAAAATTTCTATACCATTAAAACTTTTAAATCTAAACACACAAGCTTTAAAACCAATTAACATGAAGCCATTACCACAAGCCACACTTAAACCACAAGGTAAGCCAATTGAGAAAGAAAAATCGCACTCTGGAATATTCTTAGGGGATAAATGCTATTGGAATCCTGCTAGTTTACCAAATGGTCACGTTGCCATTATTGGAACGTCTGGGAGTGGTAAAACTCAAACATTAAAAGCGATCGCCTATGAATTACCTAAATTATTTCCCAGTATAAAGAATATTATTATTGATTATCACGGAGATCAGCAGTTACCTAATGAAGTTTGTTATCCCTTGGATATGGAATCACCTTATGGGATTAATCCATTAACAATTGATTTAGATACTAAAGGTGGTGGACCAGCACTGCAAGGAATAGCAGTAGCGCAATATTGCGTAAAGCCTTGACAATGGGAGCAAATCAGGAAGGATTAATTATAGAAATATTAAGTCATTGCTATAAACAAAAAGGAATTACTCAAGAAAGCGTAAGCACCTGGACTAATAAACCACCAACTTTTCAAGACTTACAAAATGAGATTACAGCAAGAATAGAGAATGGATGTAGAGAATCCTCTAAATTAGCCTTAAAATTAGCAGCAATGTTTGAATATGGAATATTTAATAAACCACAACCTAATTTAAAATTACCATTAATTAGATTTGATTTGTCAGCACTTGGTAAAGTTCCTGGTTTAAGTGCGATCGCAACTGAGGCAATTATCAAACAATTAATGGACTCTCATAGGATTGCTGGTGAAATTGAAGATAAAATTCCCAGAACGTTTATTATTATTGATGAAGCCAAAGAAGTTAAAAATAGTAAAACTTTAAATATCATTTTGGCAGATGGGAGAAAGTATGGTTTATGCTGTATCTTGGCTTCTCAACGCGACTCTGAACTTAGTAAAGAAGTTATCGCCAATACTTCTACAAAAATCGTGCTGATGGTGGATCAGACGGAAGTTAAAGCCGTTTCTAATCGGTTCAGGTTTTCACCCAATATAGTGGGACAATTGCAACCATTAGAGGCATTGGTTAGAATGGGGACAGAAGGCATTAAAACTAACATAAAACCATTTTATGAAAGGTATCAAGAATAATCAATCATTAAGCAATATTGTTATTTGGGGGGCGATCGCACTATCAATAATTCTAGTGGGAAAACTCAAGCCACAGGATAACCCGGCTATTGCGGAAACCGCACCCAAAGTAGAAACTGTGACAGAACAGGAAGAATTACCAGATAATTCACTACAGAAAGACCGTCCCTTGAGAATGAGCATTTCTGTAGATAACCCATCATTTTTGAAAGTGCGGTTAAATGATGAGATTAAAATCGGGGATGTTATTTCTGACAACTCCATAGAAAGACAACGATTAGACCGTCAGAAAAAATCAATTAAATTGCAGATAGAGAATTTAAACTCTAAAACTCTGATAGTCCCTACACCACCACCACCTACCCCACTACTAAGAAATTTACCACCCTCCACATTTAGTGAAGAATTAGCAGCCATATCACAATCCCAACTCAAGCTAAAACAGTCTAAAGTCATCCTAGCTAATCGTTCCAAACTGCTAACAACTGACAACCCAGAACGTCGTGCCGAATTTGAAAAAGCTGGTGCTAGTTTGGCGATCGCCTCCCAAAAGATTCAAGAACAGGAGCAGATGATTGTCGCCATGCAGGATATGAAAATGCAATCAGAGATATTGCAGCATGAACAATCTAAATTAAAAAAACTCCAGTCAGAATTAGAACAAGCTCGTTCAGAAGTTGACAGAGAACAAGCTAAATTAAATAATTCGGCTATTGTTCAAAGTCAAGAATTAGAACAACTACAAACTAACGTCAATTTAGCTGAATCAAATTTACAGGTAGCTACATCCAAACTAGAAGCTGCTAAAGTTAATTGCCAAATTCAGGAGTATCAGGCATCAGTTGAGGAAAGTAAGCGATCGCAGTTTGCAACCCAATCCAGGCAGGATTACGAGCGCTCACGATTGCAATATGAAGAGGCTACTAGAAACAAGGATTATCAGTTAGCACAATTGGGAATTTCATTGAGTGCTATTGAGGATAAATTAGCTGATATTCCGATTGTGAGAAGTTCACGGAACGGGTATATTAAAAAAGTTAAACCTTGGGTGGGTAAAGATGGTAAATATCAAACTACTATTACTATTGTTTCTAGAAAATAAAAATTATATGAATCAACAAAATAAGTTGTTTGTTGTCAGTTGAACCAATAACAACTGACCATGTTCGATTAAGTAATTGGACAAGAATATTTACAGTCATTGCGAGCGAAGAGAAGCGATCACAACCTATTTATTTATAGTCATTGCGAAGGAAGGGGAGCGATCGCAACCTATTTATAGTCATTGCGAAGGAAGGGGAGCGATCGCAACCTATTTATAGTCATTATCTCGACTTACTTCGACTTCGCTCAGTACAAGTCGCTCGATAACCACCTGATTCTGACAATTTTCCTAACTAATTACCAGTTGCAGAAAAATCATATTTCCCACAACTGGCATAACTTACCAATCCCTAACCTTATCTATGACTATCAAGTAAACTATGACGGGAAAAAATACCCTTCAATTTCAAATTAGTGAAGACATTTATAGAATTTACTAACTCTCGTTGTTCAGAACTTAAATTTAATGCTTCCAAAGCTTGATCAATATTATTACCATTATGTAATTTGTGGGCAAGCAAATCACGTTGAGATAAATCTAAAATTGCCGCAATTTCTTTATTTCGACGCTGACGAATCCCTTGTAGGGCTTGATTTTCTTGGGGAGTAAAATCATATTCCGATAATTTGATATTATCGCTAATTTCTCCAGAGTTGGTGAAGAAGTGATGCGCCCAAGCACAAGGAACTTCCCAGGAGAAAAAGGTAATGGCAAAAATAAGAGCCAAAGTCAATAACCGTTGTGTTAATTTATTAATCATGTTGATTTTGAGGTTAATAACAGCTTAAGTTAAATTCTAACTAGTAGTTCGTCAAATTTATTTTGACGGGTAATGATCGGAAAAAACTTCTGTTCTTCCCTCCCCTACCCTCCCTGCCTCTCTTCTCCCTCTGCTTGCCTTCACCCGTCATTTTCGGGTTGACAGACTACTAGGGAAAGAGTAGCCTAGACAATTTTCCTATTTCCGGGTGCGATCTGCCAAAGAGAAACAAGCATTAATCAGCACTTATTTAATAGAACAAATTTACTAGTCATTAAATGGCATAAATCCTGAGTTCAAGACAGTGAAAAGGAAATCAGGCTGTTTCTATATTTGAGGTGAGCTAAAGTAGATAATGTTTTCTCTATGACTCAATTCAGAAATTGATCATCAGGATAATTATTTTGCTAATAGATTGTAAAAAAATGTAAAGCCTGTATATTTAAATTTAGATGATACATATTTTTGTCTGTTCATTATAAATTAGAAGTTTCAAAATTCATATCATACACATAGAGTTTTAACTATTCATTCCGTCAACTTGTTATCAGCCATGACACTACCTGAGCCTCAAACCGATATTAAAGACATTTCCCCGTCACCTCCTAAATCAAATCGGTGGCTGCGCTTACTATTAGCTGCATTGTTATTAATTGGGGGTGTCAGCGGGATAGCATGGAAATTGCTACATCCTGAAAAACCAAATCCAGCAGCGGCTAATGCTCCACCTCCGGGGGTTAAGGTTAAACTATCTCCAGTGCAAACAGGTACAGTCGAAGATAGTACGGAATATATAGCCAGCTTAGAATCTCGACGTTCAGTCAATCTCCAACCGCGAATTCAAGGACAAGTTTCCCAAATATTCGTGAAATCAGGAGATTCAGTTGCCTCCGGGACTGCGATTCTGCAAATAGATTCTCGACAACAACAAGCCGCAGTTAGTAGTTTATCCGCTGCTGGTCAAGGCTCGCAAGCGCAACTAGAAAATGTTCGCGCTACTCTGAAATCTTTGCAAGCAGAACGCCTAGCAAATATTGCTAATATGCGCTTAAGTCAACAAGATTATAAGCGCTATTCTGAATTAGCTGCACAAGGGGCTGTATCTCGTCAGACTCAAGATTTATATGCTAACAAACTAGCGACGGCAAAAGCCCAACTAGGGGCGATAGATTCCCGTATTCAAGCTCAAATAGCTACCATATCCCAGGTAGAAAAATCCTTACAACAATCTGATGCCAATATTAAACAACAACAAGTTCAACTTCAGTATTATAAAATAACTGCTCCTTTTGCGGGAACTGTGGGTGATGTTCCCGTTAAAGTAGGGGATTTTGTGAATACTTCCACACCATTAGCAACTATTACCCAAAACCGACCTTTAGACGTTAAAATTCCGGTTCCATTGGAAAAAGGTACACAATTACGTCCAGGATTGCCAGTGGAATTAATTAACGCCCAAGGTAAAATTATTGGCAATAGTAGTATATTCTTTATTTCTCCCAATATTACTAATAACTCTCAATCAATATTAGTTAAAGCACTTTATAACAATGATAATGGGCAACTACGAGCAGATCAATTAATTCGGGCTAAAGTGATTTGGAATCAACGTTCTGGAGTGCTAATTCCCACAACAGCAATATCTCGAATCGCTGGAGAAACCTTTGTATTTGTAGCCGAAACTGGAAAATCTCCTCAAGATGGTTCTCAATTAATAGCTAAACAAAAACAGGTGAAGTTAGGCAATATTAAAGGGAATGATTATCAAGTAATTGAGGGATTACAACGGGATGAAAAATTGATAATTTCAGGAATACAAAACCTCAGAGATGGACTGCCAATAATTCCTGAAAATGAAGAAACAGGGAATAGTGAAAAGAAGTAATCACCAATTACCAATAGGACTCACGCAAAATATCTCTCAAACCCTCATCTCTCTGTGTCCTCTGTGCCTCTGTGGTTCGTTATTCCGTAAATCTTAATCAATCACCAATTACCAATTTATGTTTGTTAACTTCTTTATTAAGCGACCTGTATTTACCAGCGTCTGCGCTATTATCATCTTACTTGTTGGTGCAATCAGTATTCCCACATTGCCTACAGCCCAGTATCCAGAGATTAGTCCTACGCAGATTATCGTTAATTCTAATTATGTTGGTGCTAGTGCGGAAATTGTTGAAAGTACCGTCACAACGATTTTAGAACGGCAAATTAACGGTGTCGAAGGCATTAAATACATGACTTCGAGCAGTAGTAATGATGGTAGTAGTACGATTACTGTCACATTTGATGCTTCACGGGATAAGGATATTGCCGCCGTTGATGTGCAAAACCGCGTCACCTCGGCTGAACCCCAGTTACCAGAAGCGGTGAAGCAAACAGGAGTGACTGTGAGTAAACAGTCTAACAATATTTTGTTAGCGATCGGTTTATTTAGTGATAATAAAGCCTTAAATAATGTCTTTTTAAGTAATTATGCAGATTTATATTTAGTAGATGCCCTGAAGCGAATTAAAGGTGTCAGTGAGGCGCGGATTTTTGGTGAACGTCGCTATGCAATGCGCCTATGGCTTGACCCGAATAAATTGGCTAGTCGGAATCTAACTACTGATGATGTGATTAATGCCCTGAAGGAACAAAATTTACAGGTAGGTGCGGGACAAATTGGACAACAGCCAGCCGTTGATGGTCAGATGTATCAAATTGACTTGAGGGCAGTTAGTAGGCTGACGGAAGTTGAGGAATTTGACAATGTGGTAATTAAAACTGCTGGTGACGGTAGTTTGATTAAGTTGAAAGATGTGGGAAGGGCGGAATTGGGAGCGCAAAACTATAGCTCATTTCTGCGGTTTAAGGGGAATGAGGGTGTGGGACTGGGGATATTTCCGGCACCGGGAAGTAATGTTTTGGACGTGGCTAATTTAATCAAAAAGGAAATGGCGCGATTGTCGCAAAGCTTTCCGCCGGGGATGAAATATCAAGTGGCATTTGACACCACGACTATTGTAGAAGAATCTTTGGCAGAAGTGATAAAAACTCTTTTAGAAGCGATCGCTCTGGTAATTCTCGTCATCTTTATTTTCCTACAGGATTGGCGGACTACGTTAATTCCTGTGATCACTATTCCCCTATCCTTAGTTGGGACTTTTGCCTTCGTCAAAGCCTTTGGTTTTTCCATCAACACCTTAACTATGTTCGGTTTAACTCTAGCAACGGGAATGGTAGTTGATGACGCGATTATTGTCGTAGAAAATATTTCTCGCTTAATTCAAGAAAAAGGAATGTCACCCCGACAAGCGGCTTCAGTCTCCATGCAAGAGCTATTTGGGGCTGTAATTGCGACTTCTTTAGTATTGATGGCGGTGTTTGTCCCTGTCGCCTTTTTCCCAGGTGCAACTGGACAAATTTACAAACAATTTGCCCTAACGATTGCCTTTTCTATCGCCATTTCCACATTTTTAGCTCTTACCCTCACCCCTTCTCTTTCTGCCTTATTGTTGCGGCAAAGACCCGCACCTAGAGGGATTTTTGGTTGGGTATTCGGTCGAATCAACTGGTTTTTAGAAGCCATGGGTTGGGGATATGAGCGCTCTTTAAGATTTTTGACGAGAATAAAAGCGATTATTCTCCTGTTATTTATCGGTTCATTAGGTTTCACCGCTTGGCTGTACATGACCGTACCCACCGCATTTCTCCCCGACGAAGACCAAGGTTATTTCATTACCATTATCCAAGGTCCAGAAGGTTCTTCACTCAAATACACCAGTAAAGTCATGAGTGAGGTAGAAGCAACAATCCTCAAATTACCAGAAGTTACAGGTACTTTTGCGATCGGTGGTTTTGGTTTTAGTGGTAGCACCGCTAACAGTGGCGTAATTTTTACAACTCTCAAATCCTGGGACGAACGAAAACAACCAAATCAATCAGTCCAAGCGATTATTGGTAATTTAAGAAAAAGGTTTTCAGGAATTACCGAAGCTAGAGTTTTCCCGGTTAACCCCCCCGCAATTCGCGGTTTAGGTAGTTTTAGTGGTTTCCAATTTCAGTTACAAGATATAGCCGGAACTAACAGCTTAAATTCTATGCTGCAAACTGTTGGTCAGTTTATGATGCAGGGAAATCAAACCCCCGGACTACAAGCCGTATTTAGCACCTTTACCGCCAATACACCGCAAATATTAATTGAAGTTGACCGCAACAAAGCGAAATCTCTGCAAGTTTCCATTGACGATATTTTTAAAACCCTGCAAACTTATTTGGGTTCACGATATGTCAATGATTTTAATTTTCTTTCCCGCACATATCGGGTATACATCCAAGCAGATGCTCAGTTTCGTTCCAATCCTGATGATATTGGTTTATTAAATGTGCGTTCTGCAACTAATCAGATGATTCCTCTGAGTAGTTTGGTCAAATTAACTCCCACAACGGGAGCGCAAACTATTAATCATTACAACTTATTTCGTTCCATTGAAATTAACGGTTCTCCTGCTCCTGGTACTAGTTCTGGACAAGCAACTTTAGCTATGGAACAACTAGCTAAAAAGATATTACCCACAAGCATGGGATATGAATGGTCAGGTATTGCGGCTCAGGAAAAAGAATCCGGTGGACAAGCACCGATCATTTTTGGTTTGGGATTACTTTTCGTCTTTTTAGTCTTAGCTGCTCAATATGAAAATTATGTTGACCCTTTGATTATTATGTTGTCAGTTCCCTTAGCTATTATGGGAGCTTTAGCATCACAATCATTACGAGGTTTAAATAATGATGTATTTTGCCAAGTTGGGTTAGTCATGTTAATAGGTTTAGCAAGTAAAAACGCAATTTTAATTGTCGAATTTGCTAACCAATTACGAGAACAGCAAGGTTTATCAATTACCAAAGCCGCAGTAGAAGCAGCACAAGGTCGTTTACGTCCAATTCTCATGACTGCTTTTTCGACTTTGTTAGGAATTTTTCCCCTAGCAACTGCTACAGGTGCAGGTGCAGCAAGTCGTCAATCTTTAGGTACTGCGGTATTTGGCGGAATGTTTGTGGCGACTTTTTTAAGTTTATTTATTGTGCCAATTCTTTATATTATCATTGGTACAATTCGCCAACGTTTGCAACCTGTTCATCATTCTCCCTATTTAGAAATGCAAGAAGAAGATCATGTTTCATTAAGATAGTATTTCTAGTACAAAACGGCGTAAATAAACCAACCATTCTAAATCCTCCAAAAGCCTATACTGTTTTCATTTTGACTTTTGACTTTTGACTTTTGACTTCCGCCTTGCGGTACTAGTACCACCTTGAAGTCTAAATCTTGTAGGTTTGTTTAAGAGGGTGTTTGAAAAGTTATGGTTGATGTATCAAATATTTTTTACCCCTCCCTAACCCTCCCCTTGTAAAGGGGAGGGAACTGGATTTTTATTGTTAAATAATTGGACAAAAATATTTACAGTCATTGCGAGCGAAGGGAAGCAATCACAACCCTGGCGATTGCTTGATTTCACTTCGTTCCATATGGCTAACGCCACGCTGCGCTAACGCAATGACATTGTGTAATTAATTCTGTCTCACTACTTACCCCCCTTTACAAGGGGAAAGGGGGGTTTGGAGAGGGGTAAAATTATTTTCGTCGAACTCACGTTAAATAAAGTAAACACAACATTAGTCAAAAGAGAACATTGAATACAATTGTTTTAGTATTGAAGGAGATATATAATGATAGATAAAACTCAATTAGTAGATGTTCAACAATGGATTAAAACCCGTGCTTCTCTAGATGCCAAGGAGTCGAATTTTTTGAGTTGGACAGGAAATATTTATAGTTTTATTCCTGGAGAGAAACGACAATTATTATTTAAAATTGTGGGAATGAGTGTGAGTCGGTGTATAACCACAGGTGAAGGTAGTTGGGATTTTACTTCTAGAGAATTAACCTATTACCTCAATCCAGAAACCAAAGAGATTTTACATAAATGGGAGAATCCTTGGACACAGGAAACAGTCACTGTTATGCACGTTGCTAATAGTCCTGTTCAGGGTCAATTTAAAGGTCAACTACCTGTGCAATTAGACGGAGAAAAAACTAATTTTGTATTTGACATCTTTCCTAATTATCCCAATCCTTTAGCTGAAAATCCCGAATTTGCTGATTATTGTCCAGGAGGAATTTATCAAGCAGCAGAATTATTTAAAATCTCTGTTCCCACAGCAGATTTAGAAAATTCACAATTAAATTCGGTTACACAATTAAGCATATCCTGGGATAGAATCGGTCAATGGTTGCCCTGGATGAAAATGGGTGAACATCCTGGTTATTTAATTTATAGTGCTACAGGTAACAAAGTTAGTGGATTAACAGAATTACATCCAATTTTACAACAGGAGATTAACACTCGCGTTCCTTTATATAAAGCAGCACCAAAAAGTTATATTGAGGGAGAAGATATGACCTCTTGGCTTTATTTTCAAAAGCATTTTTCTGCATATTTAGCTGGAGAAATATTCCCCATACCAGCACCAGAAGAAGTTTAATTGACAATTAAGTAGGTTGGCGTTGAAAATTGTCGTTATGGCACTAGTACCGCAAGGCGGAAGTCAAAAGTCAAAAGTCAAAAGTCAAAATGAAGACAGTATAGGCTTTTGGAGGATTTAGAATGGTTGGTTTATTTACGCCGTTTTGTACTAGGCTTGAGGCAATACTTCGACTTCGCTCAGTAACCAGAGGCAAGAGGCAAGAGTGAAGAGGGTTTAGGCGATTTTACGTTTCTTTACACAGTTTGGTTTTATTGTGTTCACCTACTTACAGCAGTCTTCATGTATTTAGACCAAACTCTTGATTCCTCTTTGCGCCTCTGCGTCTGGAGCGTGAGACAAAAAAATGTGGTTCATTTACCCGAAAATCGCTGTAATTACAGCTTTTGCATATTGTGACTCAGAGGATCAAAATTTTTCGGAAATTTGGTGCTTTCATCATAATATGCACGATTTAAATTCGCGCCATACAACTTAGTATAATGCAGCCTAGCCCCTCGAAGATTTGCTTCAGTAAGATTAACACCGGATAAATTTGCTCTTGTTAAATTCGCCTTGGCTAAATTTGCTCTACTCAAATCTGCTCCCCAAAGTTTAGCTTTAGCTAAGTTAGCTTCACTTAAATCCGCTCCCCATAAATTAATCCCTGGTAAATAAGCATTAATTAGTTTAGCTTTGATTAGTTTTGCAGAAACAAAATATGTTTCGCCCGCAAGATAACGCCGTTTTAGTTCTTCAGCTTCCATATTTAACCTACTTGAGCCACAAAACCTCTATCCTAAGAATACTGCTTAAATTATTTGTTGGTGTTTTCTTTGCACAAAGATTTCTGCTTATACAAAATATAAATAGTATTATCAAGCACTAGTAAATTAATACTATTTATGGAAGTGCAGCTATTTGACACATAAAAAACGCCTGAGTTTTTAACCCAAGCGTTCCCCGTATAACTTTCTACCAATTCACTACTATTGTAACATTTAAAACCTGCGACTCAAATAACAGAAAGTATAAGCAGCGCGAGGAAAATTGTAACAAATATAAAATGAAGTGGTATCACTCCTTGCATTCACTAAGAATATCTCTTTTAAAATCAAATGGCTAGTGTAGAGAGTGACACTTTCTTAACTGACACTAGTTAAAAATGAAGCATAGTAAATAGGAGTTAATCAAACACGGATAAATAGTAAATATCGCAGCATTTCTGTATAAAGATGTCAGAGTTACTGTAATTATACTAAACACGGTTCAGACATGGACTTTTACAAAATTACGAAAAACCTCAAGTCGTCTCGTTCCCATACTCTGTATGGGAATGAATTCTAGAAGGCTCTGCCTTCAATGATATTAGAGGCAGAGCCTCATCAACTGCATTCCTAGTCAGAGACTAGGAACGAGATATGGCAGGGATTTGAGCTTAGTTCCCTAACTCAACGGAAAATATGGCTAACGCCACGCTTCGCTATCAGGAATCAAACCGGATTCCTATATTAGGGTGATGTAAGGAACGCAAATTTAATAACCTGCAATTCTGATGTAACCTGGAATGGTGCGTTACGCTGTCGCTAACACACCCTACTTTTGCACCTTATTTAATTCACATTCCTAAGTAGGTTGGCGTTGAAAATTGTCGTTATAGCAAGGCAAGAGTAAAGAAGTTTTCAGCGATTTTACGTTTCTTTACACAGTTTGGTTTTATTGTGTTCACCTACTTAAATATGGGGGCAAGATTAAGGATAAGTAGTGAGACAGAATTAATTACACAATGTCATTGCGTAAGCGTTGCGTGGCGTTAGCCATATGGAACGAAGTGAAATGAAGCAATTCCAAGGGTTGTGATTGCTTCCCTTCGCTCGCAATGACTGTAAATATTTTTGTCCAATTACTTATTCCTGACGAAACAACAAGATAGAAATATTGATTTTCTTTGGATTTTTTGAGCTAAAATGGGAATACTGGGATCATCTCTGGCAGTAATTTTTCTAAATTATACATCTACACAACTCCAGCGAAAATGTCTCAAGATCCTCAACAATCACCTCAAATCCAAGAAGTAATTGGACTAAAAGCACAACACTTTGCTGATTTAATCAGAACTGCACAATTAGTTTTTGATCCGACTGCGGGAGTTACCGGCAGGAATGTCAAAATTGATTGGGAAGATTTTGGTATGCCTCGGAATATAGAGGATAATCTCAGAATTATTGGTGAAGAGTTTCAATATGCTTCTCCCCATGTTCCTGTTGATGTAATCTGGGGTAAATTAACCACAGAAACTCGAATTTGGTTTCTAGAAAAGAAAGATCAATTGTGGCAATTTGAAGAATTTTTACCTGCACTTGATGAAGATTAACTATTGCCAAAAATACTTTTTTCTAGTAGGATATATACATTTTGTATCCTACTTACTTACTAGAAAATAAAGTTGATGAAAATTATAAATTTCCAGTTTTTATTAGTTTTGATTTCTTTGATATTGCCGATAATAACTCCGGTTTGCCATAAGTCTAACATGGCTTTGGCAGGAAGTATAATAAATTATGATCAACCAATTATTAATCAGCAAATAGTTGTTAATAAGAGTGAATTTGGCGTAAAGATAGTCAACCCAGAAGGGAAAGTTAATTTTTTTCCAACAACTACAGTTCCATTAAAAGAAGGTGATGCTTATGGTTGGAGAATTACACTTAACAACTATCAAGGTAACATCAAAGGTAAGGTTAAATGGCGGGAAGTTTTAACTTTACCACAAGCACCCGAAACTTGGACAACAGAAAATAATAAAAATTTCTCCATATCAAAAGATGGAAAAACAGCAACTTCCACACGCACAGTAACACCTGTGAATGGTGTAATTGAAAATTTTTGGACTATTGCTGCTGGAGATCCTTTGGGTAAACATCAAATAGAAGTCTATATTGATGAACATTTAATTGGTACTTTTGCCTTTGAAATAGTTCCGTTCTAAAATGACAGTTTTGTGTTAAATGTAAGTATAGCATCTTTTTATAGACTAATTATGTTAATCTCATCTTCCATTTTTCTAGCTGGTGCTAGTCGCGGTGTTGGGCAAGAAATCGCTAAATATTTGATAGCACAACAAATTCAAGTTAAAGCCCTGTTGAGAACAGAAGCCGCTGCTGTGGCAGCAAAAGCAATGGGTGTTTATCCAATTCTAGGAGATGCGTTAAATGTAACTGATATTGAACAGGCAATTTTAGGAAATGAACCTATTCAAGCCGTTATCAGTACATTAGGTGGTTTACCTACAGATAATATCAAACCTGATTATATCGGTAATAAAAACCTCATTGATGCCGCAGTCAAAGCAGGAGTTAAAAAGTTTATTCTCGTAACTTCCATTGGTAGTGGTGATAGTGTGGTGGCTTTACCTCCCCAAGCTTTAGAAGCACTCAAACCAGTTTTAATTGAAAAAGAAAAAGCAGAACAATATTTAATTTCCAGCGGACTTAACTATACAATTATCCGTCCTGGTGGTTTAAAATCAGAACCAGCAACCAACAACGGAATTATCACCGAAAATCCTCAGATTGTGGGTACTATTCATCGTGCAGATGTTGCCCAATTAGTTTGTCGCTGTTTAAATTCTGATCATACTAATAATAAAATTTTCTCAGCCATAGATCGGAATATGATATATCCAGGATTACCGGAATTTGTGGAATTTAATTTAGATTAGTTGTTGTTAACTTTGAGGACTAAAGTCCTCACTACTAATTCGATTTAAACAGAAAATACTACCCGAAATCCACACATTCTTAAACCACCGTCTGCTTCATTCCAACTTCTACTAGCACTGCGACAAAGTTCTGCACTAAAATTCCATGCACCACCTCTTAAAACGCGACGATGTTTATCACCTCCATCTTCCCAGACACTACCATTTGTAGGTGCGCCATGATAGTTATTATGCCAAGGATCTGCACACCATTCCCAGACTAACCCGTGCATATCATATAAACCAAAAGCATTCGCAACTTCAAAATAACCGACATTAGTTGTTTCTTTCCGAAATCTACTTTTTGGTTCTATAGAATAGGTATCGCTACCGCTACAGTTAATTAAATCAGAAGTAATTGTTTCTCCAAAATGAAAAGATGTGGTAGTTCCTGCCCGACAAGCATATTCCCATTCGGCTTCACTAGGTAAACGATGTTCTCTCCCCGTTTTAATTGCTAATCTGGCACAAAATTCTACAGCTTCATACCAAGAGACATTTTCGACAGGCAAATTTGCACCTTTAAATTTTGATGGATTAGGGTGTAATTCTTGTTTAACTGGAGGTAAAGCTGCTATGGTTCTCCACTGTAATTGGGTAATAGGATATTTCCCTATAAAAAAGGGTGGAACTATAACTTGATGTTGGGGACGTTCATCATCATCACCTTCACGACTCAAAGAACCCATAATAAAAGTTCCATGGGGAATTGATACCATTTCTAAGGTTGTATTTCTGCCTAATTCTTCTTTAAAATATTTAGTATTCCGTCTATCACGGTTAACTTCTCTGCCAGAAGTGTCTACGGTAATGACATAAAAATCAAAGTTGTACAAGGGAGGTAAGGGAACAGTAACTTTTTGGGGAAGTGGTGGTGCTAATGGTGGTTTAGGAAAGGAAGAAAATTTGATAGCTACGGGAGATTTGGGAAAGTTCAAATCATCTAAAACATCTAGTGCTGATTGATATCTATCACTAGCAAAATGTTGGAGTAATTTATCTAGGATTTGCTTTAGTTCATCACTAATAGTAATGTCTTTAATGCGTAAGCGTTCTTCCCATAACCATTTAGCATTCATGGCATCATAAAGATGATCTTGAAGTTGTCCATAATCATTTTGTAATGGTAAATCTTGAGTTAATAGGCGTACACAGGTGACACCCAAGGCATATAAATCACTTGCTTGACAAGCAAACCCAGCCATTTGTTCTGTTGGGGCATAACCAAGGGTATAAATAGCTGTCGCTTGTCTAGCTATACTGGTTTGAGTAACTTGTTTTGCACCTCCAAAATCAATTAATACGGGTTTTCTATCACTATCCCGACGCACAATGTTTTCTGGCTTGATATCGCGGTGAATCACATGATGTTTGTGAACAAAATCCAAAACTGGTAATAAGTCAGCTAAAAGTTGCCGAACTTCGGTTTCATCATAAGCTTGATTTTGTAGTTCTTCGAGAAGAGTTTTCCCAATAATAAATTCCTGGACTAAATACAAACTAGAACCTTGTTCAAAGTAAGCCAAAAGTCGGGGAATTTGGGAATGGTTTTCGCCCAAATCGTACAGTCTAAAAGCTTCTTCTTTGAAAAATTCTGCTGCTTTAGCACGTTGTCCAGTTCCTTGAACTTGGGGGAAAAATTGCTTAATTACGCAAGGTGCATTCAGTCTATCTACATCTTCAGCAGCGTAGGTTCTGCTAAATCCACCTTCACCTAATAACCTCAAAACCCGGTAACGGTTTCGCAGCATTTCCCCAAAGTTACTTTCTTGACAACTTAGACAAGATTTAGAGGTTTTCGGGTTGAAGGGGTTGGAACAATTGGGATTTTGGCAAATTTGCATGAATGTTGAGAAAATAGGATCTTGTCAAAATTCAGCCCCAATATTATTAAGTTGTCTAAACTATGATTTATTTGATTTCAATGATTATTGTGATTAAAATTATAGGTAATCATAAAAAATCATCTTGATT